>JAVBRP010000192.1:0-6756 GCA_031547815.1 Bacteroidales bacterium
TTCATGGGGCGTGAAAAGAAGTTTCTTTGTGAATCCGACGGCAGGCATCAACATAAAGGCTTTCAATTTCAGACGGAATTGGGTCAGCAACTATTTCCAAACCTATTTCCAGTTGCGTTTGGAATACAACACATCATTGTCAGCCCTTTTCATGGGATGCGGCGCGATTTTGGAGTTTGAATAACCGCTTCGCATGTTGCTGATCCCTCCGCTATTATACCACCGCGTCATGTAGTGTGCCTATCCTGTTTTACAAGACGAAAAGCCTTGATGACGTAATGCGCAAACCCAAACAGATTCCTCCACTCCGTATGCTTCGCAAACTTCGGTCGGAATGTCGACTAAGTGCACAAGTACACGCATGGAGACATCTCCCAAACTTGCGCGGCTGTAGCAGTCGTTATTTTATTTCTTTCCGCTTTTTACAACGGGAAAGAACATATCGTAAGGCGTTATTCCGCACTTCTTCATCATTTCGATACAATACTCCAATTTCCCCATGTCGGGCGTGGCGTTGTTGGTGCCGAAGGCAAAGCGTACACCCGCTTCTTTGGCGGCCTTGATGATCGTTTCGCTCGGAATTTTATACCGTGCATTGATTTCCAATGCAATGCCGCGTTGCGCCAGCACATCGATCACTTTTTTGATACGGTATTCCGTCCACAATTTGTCGTAGTCGGGCATCATCGCTTCGGGCAGGAAAGTCGGGTTCACGTAAATATTGATCGGTTCTTCCCGCAGAACTTTCACGATCCGATCGACAATCAAATCCATATATTTTTCATGATCGATATCGATGAACACCTCGTCGGGCATCCAAAGGCGCGTGCGGCGATTTTTGTGATCGAGGAAAGTCATCGCGTCGGTAAACACGTAATCGAATTGTTCGCGGGCTTCGGGCGAGAACGTCTCCACCCACTCGCGTCCTTCGCCTTGCATGGCCATGAAAGAGGACATGTTGCGTGTTGTGTCGATGAATTTGTAAATATCTTCGTCGGAAGTGATCGGGAAACCGATGCCGCAATTGGGAGCAATGCCGTAGTAGATGCCGATTTTGCGCGAATGCTCCATCGCCTTGTCCTTGCTCCACCCTTTCAGGTGCACGTGGTAGTCGATTACCGGGAAACCGGCTTGCAGCAAACGGATGATCTCGTCGTTTTGTTCGTCAACGGCATCGCGGCGAAGAGGAAGTTCATTCTCCGGCAAGGGTTTTACCTGTATGTTGGCGAATTTCACGGCATTTTCGGTGTAGCTCGATAGCGCGAACGAACCGTTCGAAATTATTTTTCCCTTGTTTTCGTCCGTCCGGTAAGGATTTTCAGGTTCCACATAATCCACCGTCAACACATTATTTACCCGCACGGTGATGTGTTTGCCCACGACTTTCAAAATCATGGTGCATAGCCCGTTGTCCGACACGGGGCTTTTATAAATGTTGCGCACGGAAAAAAGACTTCCCGTTTTGCAGCGTTCTTCGCTCTCGGGCGTGTTGTTGATGAGCACCTGATAACCGGAATTGTTTCCCGAATGGAACCACAAACCGGCAACAGCGCCGGGTTGCGTTTTGATTTCGGCGATCAGTTCGAAATTCTTGAATTTGGCTTCGTGCACCTTCCCGGTGTAATATACGGTCCCTTTCCCGCTCAGGATCAAGGTGTCGCCCGACTGATTGCAGATTTTTTTATCGTCTTCCGGGGTCCATCCGTCGAGCGATTTGCCCGGCAGGATCGAAACCCATTGGCCGGTATAATCTCTTTTGCAGGAAACCGACAGGCACAGAACGGTTATGACGAGCAGATATTTTATCATTTTCATTTGATGGGATTTTTGGGTATGATGAATCATTTTTGATTTTTGACGGATGATTTTTGATTGCCCGGAATAATGATCGAATTATTTTTCGGGAATGTCTTCCAAAACGGCGAGCAACAGATCGGCAAAACGTTTCACCGTCGGGATATTCAATTGCTCGCTCGGCGAATGCACGTTTTGGATGGTCGGCCCGAACGAAACCATATCCAATCCGGGATATTTTTCGAGGAACAGGCCGCATTCCAATCCGGCATGAATGGCCCTGACAACCGGATCATTGCCGAACAGTTTGCGATAAGCCGTTTTGGCGATTTCCACGCAGGGCGATTGAGGATCGGGCGTCCACCCCGGATAACCGTCCGAATTTTTCACTTCGGCGTCCATCATGGCAAATATGCGACGGACACGTTTGGAGATGCTTGCTTTGGCTTCTTCGCGATCGCTTCGTTGACTTGTGACGATTTCGATTTTCCGCTTTCCCTTAAATTTTACGGAGGCGATGTTGGACGAGGTGCTGACCAAGCCCGGCATGGCTTCGCTCATCGCGACCACGCCCGACGGACACAAGGTCAGCGCATTCAACAGGCACGACTGGTTTACGATGTCGATGATGCATTCGGGCATGGGACAAGGCTCGATGGAGAATCGGAAATTCGGCGAGGTCGATATCAGCGCTTCTTTCCACAGTTGCGCTTCACCGGCGCAATACAGTTCGAAATCGGTGATATAGTGCTTGTGGATGAGCACATCAGCCGAGGCTTCGCGCGGAATGGCGTTGCGCAAGTTGCCGCCTTCGAACCGACTGATGGAAATTCCGAACAGGCTCGAAGCGTCCAGCAAAAGATGCGTGAGAATCTTGATGGCGTTGCCGCGCCGCTTGTTGATGTCGTCGCCCGAATGGCCTCCCGTCATCCCGCCGAGGCTCAATCGGTAAGCGACGGTATCGGGCGGTATCGGGCATCTTTCGTATGTGAGCGTGGCTACGGTGTCGATTCCTCCCGCACATCCGATAAATAATTCGCCTTCGTCTTCCGAATCCAAATTGATGAGTATATCGCCGGTCAAAAAATCGCTTTGCAAACCTTTGGCGCCCGTAAGCCCCGTTTCTTCGTCCACCGTGAAAAGCGCTTCCAACGGTCCGTGCACGATGTCATTATCGGCAAGAACGGCCAACATGGCGGCTATTCCGATACCGTCGTCGGCGCCTAATGTGGTGCCGCGCGCTTTCATCCAATCGCCGTCGATATAAAAATCGATCGGATCGGTGTTGAAATTGTGCGACACCTCGCTGTTCTTTTCGCAAACCATATCGACATGGCTTTGCAAAATTACCGTTCGGAGTCCTTCCTTTCCGGAGGCTGCCGGCTTGGCGATCAATATATTGCCGACCGCATCCTGCGTGCAGGTCAATCGATTTTTCTCGGCAAAGCGTTTGAGGTATGCACATATTTTTTCCTCCTTCTTCGACGGACGCGGAATACGGCATATTTCTTCAAAATATTGCCAAATTTGGGGTGTAATATCCTTCAAAGCGATCGGAATTAAAAAGTTGATTTGATTTCCTCGATGCCGACGCCCAGCACTTTTCGGGATATTTTATTCAACTCGGTTTCGTCGCCGACAAAGTGAAATACGCTGTGATCGTGTGTCAACGATTGCCCCGGAGCAAGAAAAGCGGCGGGAGAAGAGCTTTCGATTTCGTAGAAAGGGCCCATTTGGCTTCCGTCTTCGAGCGGGCCGTCGTTATAGGCGTTCACCGCATCGCCGACAAACGGTTGTTCCTGAATCGGCCACTGTTGGTTGATATATTCGGCATCGGCCACAATCGTATATTTCACGATGGTGAGCACGCCCGTTTCTTCGTCGTAGCTTCCCGACACGGGCAAAGCGCGCTTGGGCGACAAGCCGATCTTCGATCTTTTTCTGCCGTCGGCTTTCAGGAATACGGCTTTGTCGGTAATCCGCAGCCACTCTGCCGGTATTTCGCCGAAATAATCGGTGGTGGCAATCGGCCCCAATTCCGAATCATCGCCTTGTCGGAACGGAACGACAATAGTCACTTCCGGGCCGCAGGTCAACATATCGAGCATCCAAATGCTCACCGTTCCTTTTTCCTTAGTCCATGCTTCGTTACCCGTATTGGTGATCGTATTCAAGGTTTCGAAAGCAACCGAACTCACTCCGTTCAAGGCAACGCCCAGCATTTTTTCCGTTTGCCGGCGGTCCAAAAGCGTCACCCGGCGATCGCCTTTCAGGGAAAACAATGTTCCCGAATAGTTGGAGAAAGCCATCCGTTTGGAAAAGTGCGCCGCCGCCTTGTCGGCCGACACCAAATCCCACGGCTCGATGTCGATTGCCGCAGGCGTAAACCAATTATCGTAATTCGTTCCGCCGCCGGGTTTGAAAAATATCGAAAACTGTCCGCCTTCGGGGCCGATCCAAAAACGATCCTCGCCGCCGATGGCATTGATATGCGCTCCCGGCGCGATCTTGTCGAAAGCCGGATAGTTGATCCATCCGAAACTTTTCCCTTCCGGGCCTTGCGCCGTGGAAGTAAATACTTTGCCCTGAAACTTGGCTGATACGGCCACTTGTGCGCTGCCGTCGGGGCTTTGCAGAATAACCAACGCACTGTCTTTGTCCTGCAAAAATTGCACGTCGAACCCGAATGTTCCTTTGTCGAATGTTTCCATAGATCGTTTTTTTGAATTGCGGGTGCACGCAAGAAGTATTGCTATCACCGCTATGCCCAGAAGGGCTGCTTTTATTAAATTAAGATGACTCATAAGATATAACGAATTGGTTTTCAAAATTATGTCAAATACCGCATAAAGTTACATTTTTAATTTCTTGATCAAAAAATCCAACCTCTCGTAAGTTTTTTGCGATACGGGCACCAACGGCAGTCGAAGCACATTTTGCGTCAGTCCGAGAATTTCGAGCGCGGCTTTGATTCCTGAAGGATTTCCTTCGACGAACAGCGCTCCGAACAATTCCAACATTTCGTAATGTACCGAGCGCGCTTCGGCATAATTTCCCGCCAAGGCTTCGCGAATCAATGTCGCTATCTGTTTCGGAAAAGCGTTGGCTACCACCGAAATAACTCCGTGTCCGCCCAGCGCGATCAGCGGAAGCGAAATGGCATCGTCGCCCGAAATAACCGAAAAATCGGCAGGACTTCCGTTGACGATATCCATGATTTGCTGCATCACGCCAGAGGCTTCTTTTACGGCAACAATATTGTCGACCTCGCGGGCCAGGGTAAGTGTCGTTTCGGCGGTCATGTTGACGCCGGTGCGTCCGGGAACGTTGTACAGGATCACCGGCACGGGACTTTTCGCCGCAACGGCTTTGTAATGTTTGATCAGCCCGGCTTGCGACGGTTTGTTGTAATACGGCGTGACCGACAACAATCCCGATATTCCGGTAAAGTCGGTGTTTTTGACGGTGTTGACTACTTTTTCTGTTTCGTTGCCGCCGATTCCGATCACGATCGGCACTTGTCCCGCAACGGCATCGATAACGTAGTGCACCACATGTTTCTTTTCGTCGCGCGACAGCGTTACCGCTTCGCCCGTGGTTCCCAATACGACGATGTAGTCGACTTTTCCGTCGATACAGTGATTGATGATATTTCCCAATGCATCGTAATCGATTTTTCTATCTCTTTTGAAAGGTGTAACAATTGCTACGCCTGTACCTGTAAACAGCATATATTAAAAGGTGTATTTATTCGGGGTTTCTTATATTCGACAAATATATTTTGAGATTTTCCATGAAATATTCGACGGTCGGCCGTTTTTTGATGTCGATCATCAAATCGTAGCACGAATCTTCGCCGTGCATGACCCCGACTTTACATTTCGCTTGCGATAATTGCGCGATGTATTCGACAGGGAAATATTTTTCGGTGCTGCAATTGATCAGCATATCGAACGGTTCGCTGATGAATTTGTCGGCCGTGGGGCTGTTCGGTATCAGGAAAAAGTTCAAATCCTTCTGGGTAATAAATTCTATTCCTTTCCAATACAGAAAGTTATCGGGGATTTTCTTTCCGTCAAAATATCCGAGTACCAAATATTTAATATTTTTTTGAGAAAGGTACTGCAGGAAATCTTTCAGGTGTGCGGTGCCGGCTTCGTCCTCGGTGGCGCACACTATTCCGACATATCGCGCCGATGCAAAATCGAACAGCATTTTTTGCCGTTTCATTTTTACACTTTTCTTGCGAAGAAGCATCCCTGCTATTCTAAGTCTGATGTTTTCGAATATCACGCTATTCCGAATGTCAAAAATTAATGTTTTACAAATTTACGGCTTTTTTTGTAAAAATCATTCATTCGTCAAAAAAGAAAAACCGGCCGGAATCGTTTTTTATTGTATGTTTGGAAATTATTCATCATGTATCCGTCCGAATGACCGATTTTTTTCCTTCGAATGTATTGCAATATTGTCCGTGGTGCGGAGCGAAAGCCTTCCGCCCCGGCGACGAAAATTATCTGCAATGCGACGTTTGCCGTCATAAGTTGTACATCAACGCCTCGGCTGCCGTGGCGTGCATTATCGAAAACCCTCGCGGCGAAATTCTGCTGACGCGCCGTCGGTTCGAGCCGGCCAAAGGGATGCTCGACCTGCCGGGCGGCTTCGTGAATGTCGACGAAACGGCCGAAAATGCAGTGCGTCGGGAAATCGAAGAAGAATTGAATCTTCGCGTGGATTCGATGCGGTATGTTTGCAGCTCGCACAACCGTTATCTGTATGGCGGTATCGTGTATTTCACGCTCGACTTGGGTTTTCGGTGTTCGGTCTCCGACTTTTCGGCCATGAGGGCGGCCGACGATGTGGACGGATACGTGTTTTTGCCTCCCGATCGGATCGATTTGCGGCAAATTTGTTTTCCGTCCATTCGGAATATCGTAAGCGGGTATATCGGGTGTAAGTAAT
>JAVBRP010000195.1:0-3429 GCA_031547815.1 Bacteroidales bacterium
ACCGGTTTGACGGTCAGGGTCAGGGGTGAAACCGGCGCAATGGATGCTTTTCGGAGCGGACTCCATCAAGGACGCCGATAACAATTATATTTTGTATGCAAAATTGAAATAGAGGAATAAAGCGCTGCCCGGGATTTGAAATATACACGTCTCCTACTCCGTTTATTCCCGATTTTTCTTCATTGCCGCATATTCCGTCGGGGAAACGCCGTACA
Organism: Bacteroidales bacterium; assembly: GCA_031547815.1. Taxonomy (GTDB): domain Bacteria; phylum Bacteroidota; class Bacteroidia; order Bacteroidales; family UBA4181; genus JAIRLS01. The sequence continues at coordinate 216 of JAVBRP010000195.1, forward strand.
GCCGCTTGAATCCCGAAGAGAAATACGACGGATTGCCGAAACCGACTTTGTAAGCGATTTCCGAAACCGACAGCGATGTTTCCGAAAGTATCGGGCAAAACGGCTGCAAGATGATGAGGAACCGCCGATAAGCGAAGAATAGGTTCGAGTTTTAGGTTTAACGTTTCGAATCACTTGTCTCTAAAATACCTCCGGAAGTTGCAAAATTCATCACGACGCATCGTCATGTACTTTGCAACACCGGAAAGCAGTTTCCGCACCGGCGTAAAGCGCTTTGCAACGCCGGAAAGCGGTTGACGACAAAATAGTAAATACTTTGCAACGTTGCAAAGCATATAAAAACAAAAAATGATATACTTTGCAAGGCTGCAAAGCGGATAAAATTAAAAAATGATATCGTTTGCAACGTTGCAAAGCGATTGACAACGTACGGTAAACTGCTTTGCAAAGTTGCAAAGTAGTTTACAACGCCGCGTGACGGTTTTTAAACGTTGCAAAGCGGTTATCGCGACAAAAAACTCGGTAAAATAAAGCCAAGCGTCAACATAAGTTTCACCAAAAGGATTCAGAATAATATTGTTGTTTTTCAAAATAAAGGCTAAATATTAATTTGACGAGCCGATAATTGGATTAGAGGAAAAAGCGCTGCACGGGATTTGAAAAATACACGTCTCCTATACTCCGCTTAATCCCGATTTTTCTTCATTGCCGCATATTCCGTCGGGGAAACGCCGTACAGCCGCTTGAATCCTGACGAGAAATACGACGGATTGCCGAAACCGACTTTGTAAGCGATTTCCGAAACCGACAGCGATGTTTCCGCCAACAGTTCGGCGGCAACTTTCAGGCGCAATGTGCTGACAAACAAGCTTGGCGACATTCCCGTCAAGGCTTTTATTTTGCGGTACAGTTGCGTGCGGCTTAGTCGGAGTTGTCGGCCGAACTCCTCGATACTCAATTCGTTATTACCCAAATTTTCCTTCACGAAATCGTAAGCGCGGTTCATAAATACCTTATCCATATTGTTGACCTGCGGCGAAGGCAAATCGACGTTAAAACTCCTGATATACGCTTCTTTCAGTCGTTTACGGTTTTCGATGATGCTTCTTACCTTTGCTTTCAGCAGTTCGGCATCGAATGGCTTGGTGATGTAATCGTCGACACCGACATTCAATCCTTCTTTTATTTGCAGGATCGTTGTTCGCGCCGTCAGCAGGATGATGGGAATATGCACGGTTTTCACATCGTTTTTCAACAGTCGCGAAAGTTCCAAACCGTCCGGCGGCGGCATCATAATGTCGCTGACAATCAAGTCGGGAATAAGTTCCTGCGCCATTTGCAAACCCGCAGCGCCGTTGTCGGCTTCGTGAATTTCGTATTCGTCTTTCAAACGGCTTCGTATGTACGAGCGAATATCGGCATTGTCGTCAATCACCAATACCATCGGGAAACCTCTCTTCGGGGCTTTTTCCGAAACATCTTCTTCCGAGGTTCGGTCGGTTATTTCCACAACTCCCCGGTCATGAACATAGTTATTCTCCCGGTCGGAAAATTCCTCTTTGCGATAAAGCGCTTTATCCACGGGCAGAATGATCTTAAAAGCCGCACCTTCGTTCGGTTCGCTCTCGGCCCAAATTACGCCGTGATGCAATTCCACGATGCCTTTGGTGATGTACAATCCGATGCCGGTTCCGTAGGTTCCCTGCATGTTGTGCTCGCCGACTTGAAAGAAAGGATCGAATATTTTTTCCAAATCGCCCGACGGTATTCCTTTTCCGCTGTCTTTTACCACAAATTCGACGTACGCAGAAACTTTGGGAAGGTTTTCCGGATTGGTTTTCTTGCCGATTTCTTTCAATATTTTTCCCGGATGGCGAAGTCCCACGCCGATTTGAATGATCCCGTTTTCCGGAGTGTTCTTCACCGCATTCGACAGGATGTTGTAAAAAACTTTCTCCAACAGGAAATGATCGAAATACATGATGATCTCTTTTTCGCCCGCATGTAATTGCAATTTAATGTTTTTCGGGCCGGTGAGTTCACGAAAGATGATCGTAATTTCCCGTACAAATTTAACGGCATCGCCTTCGCGGACTTTTATTTTCAGATGTCCGGATTCCTGCTTCCTGAAATCCATCAATTGATTGACCAACAATAGGATTCTTTTCGCGTTTTTGTACATCAAATTCAACGGTTCCTTGTATGTCGCGGACAAATTTGTGTCGGATAGGATGCTTTTTAGCGGATCCAAAATCAATGTCAGCGGGGTGCGAAGTTCGTGCGAGAAGTTGGTAAACAGGTTGATGCGCATTTGGTGCGTTTGCTCCAACGACACTTTCTCCAACTGCTTCAGCCGAATATCGCTCCTCATCTTCATCCGCGACATGAAATAGGACAACACGGCATAGATCATTCCCGCAAAAAGAACGAAATAAATCAAATACGCCCACCACGTTTGCCACGGCGGCGGCAGTATCCGAATGACGAGTTGCACGCCCGTTTCGTTCCAAATACCGCTGTTGTTGCTTGCCTTCACATCGAAAACGTATTTCCCGGCAGGGAGATTCGTGTAAGTGGCATATCGCCGGAAGTCAGGCTCGGTCCAATCCTTATCGTAACCGACGAGCCGGAACATGTATTGGTTATTTTGCGGGTAGATATAGTTCAACGCGGCAAAACCGACGGTAATATTCGTTTGATTGTGTTTCAGTGTAATTTCGGGAGTTTGCTGTATGGAAGTCCGTAAAATGCCGGTTTCGTCGAAAGGCTTTACGGGCTTGTTGTTCAATGACAATTGCGTGATCACGACCGGCGGCACATATTTGTTTTGGCGTATGGCATTGGGATTAAAATGCGCCAACCCGTTGCTTCCTCCGTAATAAATATGTCCGTCGGATGCATATAAGCCCGATTTGAGATTGAGAACCTCGATCGGAAAATTACCTTTTTGATAACTGTAATTCGTGAAAGACTTTGCATTTTCGTCATATTGAGATATTCCCGCAATGGTGCCGATCCACATATTCGACAGGCTGTCTTCGATAATCGTGCAAACATTATCGTTCAACAGTCCGTCCGCAACCGTCAGCGTTGTTATTTTTTGATCGTCAGGGTGAAAGATATTTATTCCGCCGCCATACGTACCCACCCATATCCGGTTTTTGGAGTCTTTGGTGATGACGCTGACATAATCCGAGGTAAGATTCGAATTGGC
>JAVBRP010000280.1:0-14548 GCA_031547815.1 Bacteroidales bacterium
GCCGGTTGGATTGCCACGTGGCAAAAGCGCTCAGATAAACGGCTGCATACCAATATTTGTAGGATAATTGCGACGACGTCAACCAATATTTTCCCATTCCGTTTTCGTGATCGTTCCACAGTTTGTGATAAATAGAATCCAATTTTCTCAAACGTCTATCGAAATCGGCTTTTGAAGGCGCGCCGACAAAATAGTCGAAGCCGTCTCTGTACATGCGCATGGTGTGGCGTCTGTCCTGCTCGTATCGACAAGCAGCCGCTCCGCGTCCCGAAAACGAAAACGTTCCCGATTGGTCTTTCTCGAAGAAAAGGGAATCGCCGGGCGACAACAGCAAAACCGCATCGTCAAACACCACTTTTTCGGGCGCCGGCAGGAAAAAACGAGCGCGAACGGTTCCGTTCGGTTCTTGTTTCAACCGGATATCCTTGTATTTCAACCGAAGCGTCAATTGTTTTTCGGATAACGAGTTTTTGCACTTGTAGGTAAAACTTGTATTGGGAGGCAAATCGAATGAAGCGCCCGAAATGCGGACAGCTTTTATTGCGAGCTCGATAAACCCTGCAAGCTCTTTCCTGTCAAAAGTGAATCCGGGAATAATATTTTTGTCCGGAAGAACTGTTCCAGGCATCGGTTTGCCTTTGGCTGAATTGTCTGCCCATTGGTATAAGTAGGAAAGAACGGCGTTGTGGAATATCGGCTTTTCAAAATACCGACGATCCCCTATCGTCGGGAAATAAGAAGTCGACCACGCTGTGCGGATACCCGGCCCGGATACTTGAGATTTGTACAGCCACATTTGGTGCGACAAATTGTAAACGGTGTCTTTCAATACCCCGCTATGTAAATCGATTTCGACCGTCAGCGAATCGTCGGTTTGCGCTTCCGTGTAATCGTGTGCGTCGGATTGCGGATATTCCCGAAATTGGGTTGGGGATTTTTTATTAAGGTTCGGGAAATACGAATCGTAGAACAAGAACCTGTCGCCGTACCCGAGTATATTTTCATAAAACCGGCCCGGTTTGAAAGATAGCGTAAGCGTTCCTTTCGATTTTTTCACCACCGTGCCTTTGAATTCGATGTTTCGGATTTTTTCCGACCGCCAAAAATCGCCCTGAACCGAATCGTAAGATGCTGCATATTCCAACGTAAACCAATCGCCTTCTTTCAGATCGGCGAACGATTTCACTTGCCCGGTCGCGGTGAACGCCGAAAAAATACAACATGCCGCAAAAAATAATCGTGCTTTCATCATCGTAAATTTAAGGTTATTATTTAGATTTTCGCAAGTAAAATTACGCAGGCAATACCGGTTATTTTCGGCAAATGAGTATTCGGCGCCGGCGAATGAGTATCCGGCAAAATCGGAACAAAAAAAGAGGCTGCCTTGCGGGCAACCTCTCGTTAAAATTTCGCTTTTTCGCGTTCGGATTACGAAATCTCGATCTGTTTTTTGGGATTTACTTTCGCTTCGTCCTTTTTCGGAATTTCCACAATCAAAACCCCGTCTTTTTGCGAAGCCTTAATTTTGTCGGCGTCGACATAATTCGGCAGACTGAAAGTACGCCTGAACTGCGAATAGCTGAACTCTTTACGGAGATATTTCTTGTTGTCGTCCAAAGTTTCTTTATTTTCTTCTTTTTCGGCCGAAATCTCCAAAAGATTCTTTTCCACGTGCACCTTAAAATCCTCTTTTTTAAGGCCCGGAGCAGCAACTTCAATTTTAAAATCTTTGTCGCTTTCAATAATGTTGACGGCGGGAGTCAAATTCCAATCCTGGTTTCCCCAAAAATCGGGAAGCATGTCTTCGCCCCAAAAATCGCCGGCTAATGTCGGCAGATAATTACTGTGCTTTTTTACTAACATTTTTTGATCCTCCTGATATTAAATTAAAACTTTTATAATGAAATCTGCGGTACTATTTTCAACATTGATGCCGGAATTTTGTTCGAGTAGTTCAATTTGTTAAATATGTGCGATTTATCATCAATGAGACGAAATTGCTTAATGTCATTTTGTCACCACAAAAACGCGATAAGGTGACAAAAAGTCTCAAATAAAGCCAAAATGTTCGAAATGAAGTCGATTGTTTTCGCCGAAAAAAATTATCTTTGCACACTTTTTAGAAACAAGACCGTAGATGGATCATATCAGAAATTTTTGTATTATCGCTCATATCGACCATGGAAAAAGCACCTTGGCCGACCGTTTGTTGCAAGCTACCAACACCGTTGCCGATCGCGATTTTGAGGATCAGGTGTTGGACAGCATGGACTTGGAGCGCGAGCGCGGCATCACCATCAAGAGCCACGCCATACAAATGGATTATGTGCACGACGGCCAAAAATATACGCTAAACCTGATCGACACGCCCGGCCACGTCGACTTTTCGTACGAAGTGTCGCGCTCCATCGCCGCTTGCGAAGGCGCGCTGCTGATTGTCGACGCCACGCAGGGCATACAGGCGCAAACCATCTCGAACCTGTACAAAGCCATCGAATACGATTTGGAAATCATCCCCGTGCTCAACAAGATGGACATGCCCGCCGCGATGCCCGACACGGTGAAGGATCAAATCGTGGATCTGCTGGGTTGCAAGCGCGACGACATCATCGAAGCCAGCGGCAAAACGGGATTGGGCGTCGACGTTATCCTCGATCGCATCGTCAACGTCATTCCGCCGCCGCAAGGCGCTTCCGACGCTCCGTTGCAAGCCCTGATCTTCGATTCGGTGTTCAACTCGTTTCGCGGCATCATCGCTTATTTCAAGATCGTTAACGGAAGCATCGCATCGGGCGATTTGGTGAAATTTTTCAACACCGGAAAGGAATACCATGCCGACGAAATCGGCGTGATGCGCGTACGGAAATTGGAACCGCACGACCGCTTGGAAACGGGCGACGTGGGATATATCATTTCCGGAATCAAAACGGCGCGCGAAGTAAAGGTCGGCGACACGATTACACATGTGGAAAACCCGTGCAACAAGGCAATCGAAGGTTTCGAGGAAGTGAAGCCGATGGTTTTCGCGGGTATTTATCCTGTGGATGCGAGCGACTATGAGGAATTGCGTGCCTCGATCGAAAAACTGCAACTGAACGATGCATCGCTTACGTTCGTTCCCGAATCGTCGGCGGCGTTGGGTTTCGGCTTCCGTTGCGGGTTTCTCGGGTTGCTGCACATGGAGATCATTCAGGAACGGCTCGACCGCGAGTTCGACATGGACGTGATCACCACCGTGCCGAACGTTTCGTACAAAGTATACACCAACAAAGGCGAGGAAATCGATGTGCACAATCCTTCGGGATTGCCGACGGTTACGCTTATCGACCGCATCGAAGAGCCGTATATCAAGGCGCAGGTGATTTCCAAAGCGGAATACATCGGCGCCATCATGAAACTCTGCTTGGATAAGCGGGGAGTGCTGAAAAATCAGGTTTTTCTGACAACCGACCGCGTGGAATTGAATTTCGAGATGCCTTTGGCGGAAATCGTGTTCGATTTTTACGACCGTCTGAAAAGCATTTCGAAAGGTTACGCATCGTTCGATTATTATACTTCGGGCTATCAAACGGCCGATCTGGTGAAGTTGGACATCCTGCTCAACAGCGAAAATGTGGATGCTTTGTCGGCATTGATTCATCGCGGCAACGCTTACGATTTCGGTCGGCGCATTTGCGAAAAGTTGAAAGAACTGATCCCGCGCCAGCAGTTCGACATAGCGATACAAGCCGCCATCGGCGCCAAAATCATCGCCCGCGAAACGGTGAAAGCCGTTCGCAAAGACGTTACCGCCAAATGTTACGGCGGCGACATCTCGCGTAAGCGCAAATTGCTCGAAAAGCAAAAGAAAGGCAAGAAGCGGATGCGGCAGATCGGCAACGTGGAAGTGCCGCAATCGGCGTTTCTGGCGGTGCTGAAACTGAATGATTAAATACGCCACATAACAAACCCGATGAATACCGAAAAGAAAATTATCAAACCGCCCGTGCTGTTTCGTCAAACACAGCAAATTATCAAGAAGATCGAAAAAAGAGAAAATGTCAAGGTTTTTTCCTATTGGAATTCCGTCAACGGAAGCATCTGCCAGAACGATGTCAGCGCCATTTTCGAGATCATCAAGGATTGGGAAATCCAAGACAAAATATATCTGTTCATCAAGTCGGACGGCGGCGACGGCAAAGCCTCGCTGCGTATCATCAACCTGCTGCGGCAACACGCGCACAAGTTGGTGGTGGTCATTCAAGGCGAATGTGCATCGGCAGCCACCATGCTGGCTTTGGGCGCCGACGAAATTCTGATGGGGCCGCTGGCTTACCTGAGCGCGGTGGATACTTCCATCACGCACGACTTGTCGCCCGTCGACAAAAACAACAATCTGGTGAGCGTCAGTCAGGACGAGCTTGCGCGCGTGCTGAACCTGTGGAACAGGGAAAACGGGCAAAGCAATCCGTATCACGATCTGTATCAATACATTCATCCGTTGGTTTTCGGAGCGGTGGACCGTGCGGGATCGCTGTCCATCAAGTTGTGCACCGACATTCTTTCCTATCACATGGAAGATGCCGAAAAGGCGCAAGAAATCAGCCGTCAACTTAATTCGGATTATCCTTCGCACGGTTATCCGATCACTTTGCGTGAAGCGAAACGTATCGGTTTGAATGCCCGCGAATTGGACAAAGATCTCAACGATATGTTTTCCGAGTTGAACAGTTTCTATTCGCAAATGGGCCAACGCGCTTATACCGACTATGATGAGAACAATTACCACAACAACGAAATCATCAATATTTTGGAAGCGAGCGGGATGCAGGTGTTCTTTCAAAATGACAAGGATTGGCATTATCGCAGCGAGGAACGGCGCTATATTCCGATGAACGACAACAGTTCATGGTATAAAGTGACGGGCGCGGGCGCAAAAATCGAAACAAAAGCCTTCCAAATTCGATAATTTCGCGGATGCTTGCGCGAAAGGCCGGAACAAGCCGCAACCAAGCCTTTCTTCCGTTTTGATCGGAATAATTGATATTTGTACGACTTACGGCATAATATTTGAGTACATTCAACGTTCATCAAGTACTTATTATCGTGGTGGTTGACGGCCAATATAAAATATGAACCGGTTATCTGTAAAAACCTTCGGATTCGTCTTTCTGTTTTGCTTGTTTGCCTCGGCAATGCAAGCGCAGGAAAGCGATGCGTTGCTGCAGCGGGCCACCGATTCGCTTACCGTGCGGCCCGATATTGCGGTCGAAATTCTGAATCAAGCATTGACTGCCGATCCCGATTCGGAAGAATTGCTGAAAGTGAGAGCCGAAGCCTACGAAAACCTGAAGCAATACGATAAGGCCGTTGCCGATTATACGCGGTTGACCCGAATGTCGCCCGACGAGGAAAATCTTTGGTATCTGTTGGGGCGCAATCTGTACAAAAACAAACAATACGCGGAAGCCTTGAAAAGTCTGAATCGGGCAACCAAATTGAATCCGCAATACTTGCCGGCATTTCATGTCAAGATTCGCGCCTTGCTTCAACTCAACAAAAACGAAGAGGCATTGAACGTGAGCGATTCCACACTGAATATCGGCGAAACGGCGATGAATTATTTCCTGCTGGGCGAAGTGTACAGTCGGCTGAAATCGTGGCAGAAAGCCGAATGGGCTTACGGAAGGGCCGCTAAAATCGACAAAGGGTATATCGAAGCATATATCGCGTTGGCCGACATTGCGGTAAGCATGAATAAAGTGCGGGAAACGTTGACGGCTGCCGATGCCGCATTGGGGATCGATCCCGACTCGAAAGAAGCATTGATTGCGCGAAGTCGCGGGTTTGCTTTGGACAAAAACTTTACGGATGCCATCGACGACGCTACTTACGTGATCAAGCTCGACCCTTCGTATACGGATGCATATTATTGGAGGGGAACATATTACAAAGAAACCAATAAAACGAAAGAGGCGATCAAGGATTTCGAGTTCGTGCTGAAAGAGCAGCCCGATAATTGGCAGGCATTGGCGGGACGAGCCGAATGTTACGCCAAAACAGGCGACAAAAAGGCTGCGTTGGCCGATTTTCAAAAACTGTTGGCCGATGCGTCGCATCATCCCGAAAGCGAGGCGATTACGCAATCGGTGAATCGGCAAATATTTGAAATGAACCGCGAGAACCACGCTCCCGAATTGACGTTGCTCGATCCTTCGCCCGACAATTTCGACATACAAATTCCCGACAGCCGAAAGTCGATCACGATCAAAGGTAAGATCACCGACGAAAGCGCCATCGGAACGCTTACCGTCAACGGATCGAAAGTTCCGGTAACCCCGATCGGCGGCAATTTCGAATTCACGGCAACCGTGAAAGCGGATACGGCAAAGACCATACATATCGAAGCGGCCGATGTGTACGACAACATCAATCGGTTGACCTATCAATTGGTCAGAACGGAAACCGCCAAACCGCAAATCGTTCTGTTTACGCCGAAGCCCGCCGAGAGCGGAGTCATCACGCTGGCGTCCGACACCGATGCAACGCTGTACGTGGAAGGCAAAGCGACCGACGAAAGCGCCATTGTGTCGATCGTGGTCGACGGCAAAGCGGTGGATTTCGACCACGATTCCGCCGAGCCGACTTTTTCCGCCATCATCGACATCGGCAACAAAACGCGCTTCACCGTTGCGGTGACCGACAAGTTCGGAAATTCGACGGAGCGGACGTACACGATCGAGAAAGCGGCAACGGCAAAAACCGATACGGATTCGGTGTCGCCGCCGAACATCATTCCCGCGGCGGAGAAGGCTTCGCAATAGCTTTTGGATCGCATGGCAATGGTGTTTGAATAAAAATTTTATTATCATGTTTTGCCCCGGAATCCCAAAGGGAATTTAGGGAAAGAATTGAGTAACCCGACATAAAATCATTAAAATGGACAAGCAAGAAACCGAAAAACTTCTTGAAATATACCGCAACGAATTAACCGACGACGAAAAAAATGTACTGAAAATCAGTGCATTTTGCTATATGGATATTTCGCTTCAAACGCTCGGACAAAAGGCGGGAAACCGAATAAGTACAAGTGTTTTGCGGAAAAACTATCTTGCTTTGAAAGAAAAAGGTTTCATCCGAAAAGAAGAAAGAGATTACATTCTTGCGAAAGAAGTTGCCCTGACGGTACTCTACGACGCATTTCACGATATGGATTTTACCGAACAACTCCGGTACATCAAACAATCGGAGAATAATTATTTTTACTGGAGAAATTCGGCGTATAAACATTTGGTAGACCTATTCGTCAAGCACTATCTGAAAATAGGCCCCGAAAATATTGCCGCTTCCGCGCAATATTACATAGCGCTCTATTTCGACTATTTGGCGCCGATAGTTTCGAATCCTCAATTCGCATGGCTGTTCAAAGAATTTGGCGAAGGCCCGTTGTGCCATCTGCTCAATGTCAAGGCGCAAGACCTTCGCAACATTTTGTCGTCGCCGGATAGCGTTATCGCATTCGAGCGATACCTCCGCGACATTCCGGGACTGTTTATCCAAAACACCGCCAATAACTTCATGATGGCTTGTTACGCCATGCTCGACGGCAATTTCGAGCTGATGGAAGAACGAGCCCGCGCGATACCCGAAAAATCGCGCTCCGAAATGTTATCGGGTCAAGTATATGCGCTGTACAAGAACGATACGGCAACGGCGACGCAAGCGATGCAAAAAATGCTGATTTCGAGAAAGAAATCGGAAATGTTCAACAACTTCGAAACGTTTTACATCGTATATTACACATTATCGCTCCTGAGTTCGGATGCCGAAGAATATATGCCGCAAGTACAAAAATTGCTCGGAAAAGATTGTACGCATGTCAATTATGCGCATGTGGTCGCATCGGCAATGATGTTGCACGCTTCGGGCAAGAAAACCGGCGCCGAAAAAATGATTCAGTATGCCGGTCTGACCTTTTCGTCGAACAGCAAATTGGACGGTCTTTTCATGTTCATCGCCGCGTGCTATACCGAATCGAGCCTCGACCTGAGATTTGCCTCGATCGGATCGGAATTGGCCGAATTGACGACAAACAACGGCTACAAGCTCCTGGCGCTCGAACTGACTTACGCGCTGTGGCAAATCTATAAAAAGAAAGAGTTTGAAAGCCGATATCAAGCGCTGTCGGCCGAACTGAAATTAACCGCTATACTGTCGCGCGTGCAGCGACGCGAAAACTGGGAATTGATGCTGAGCAGCCTGCTGGGCGCGGTGTCGACCGAATCGTCGGGCAAAAAGGCGGTAGCCGAAAAATCGACGCGGATCGTCTATTTCGTCGACCCGAGCCGACACATCATACAGCCGACCCTGCAAACGGGCACGGCAGGCGGCGGATGGACGAAAGGACGCAACATATCGCTCAAGCGCCTGAAAGAAAAAGATGTGGAAGGAATGACCGAACAGGATCATCGCATCGCCGACACGCTCGAAGTGAGCCGGAGTTACGGCGGCTATTGGGGAGCCGACGACGTATCTTTCTCCGACAAGGTGTGGCCCGCTTTGGCAGGACATCCGTACCTGTTCTGGTCCAACAATCCCGACATTCCCATCGAACTGACCAAGGCGCAGCCGGCGGTAACCGTCGAAGAAACCGACAAAGGCTTTGTCCTGAAAACCGACATCAACCCGGGCGACAATAATTTTGTCATCCAAAAAGAAACCAACACGCGCTACAAGCTCATCGAGATAGACAACCGCCAACGCACCATCCTGCAAACCATCAATCAGGGATCGTTGACGGTTCCCAAAAGCGGAAAAGAAAAACTGTTGCAAGCGCTGGAAGGCATGAGCGGTTTCCTCACCATTCATTCCGACATGGCCGAAACGCGGCAGGGAACGCGCACCGTGGAAGGCGATTCGCGCATTCGCGTGCAACTCCTGCCGCTGGGCAATTCGCTCAAGGCGGAACTGTTCGTGAAGCCCTTCGGATCGGTTCCCCCGTATTGCAAACCGGGCGTCGGCGGGCAGAACATCATCGGCACGGTGGACAACGAACGCTGCCTCGTGAGCCGCGATCTGAAAACCGAAACGCGTTTTGCCGACGCCATTCTCCAAGAAATACAGCAAAGTTCCGACATCGACACCACGCAAGAACCGATCGTGTTCGACGATCCGCGAGACTCGCTCTATCTGCTCGAAATACTTTCCAAACATAAAGATATCGCTGTGGCGGAATGGCCCGAAGGCGCACGGTTCAAGGTCAACCGCACCGCTTCGATGAGTCGGATCAACCTTTCGGTGAAAGGCGTCGACTACTGGTTCGAGTTGGACGGCGACTTGCGTGTGGACGAAAACACGGTGCTTTCGCTCAAACAATTGCTGGAATTGAATGCCAAGGCACACGGCCGATTCATCGAACTGGGCGACGGCGAGTTTCTTGCGCTGAGCAACGATTTGAAGAAACGCTTGGACGATTTGCAGGCATACACGCACGTGGCGAACAACCGGATAGAAATGAGCCGTTTCGCCTCGCTGTCGTTCATGGAAATGTTCGAGCAGGCCGGCTCGTTCAAAGGCGACAAAAAGTGGACGGCGTTCCGAAAACAACTGTTCGAAGCCGGCGAAATACAGCCCGCAGTGCCGAAAACACTGCAAGCGGAGTTGCGACCGTATCAGGAAGACGGATTCCGATGGATGACGCGGCTTTCGGAATGGGGCGCCGGAGCTTGCCTGGCCGACGACATGGGCTTGGGAAAAACCGTGCAGGCATTGGCTGTGTTGTTGTCTCGCGCCGAAAAAGGCCCCGCATTGATCGTTTGCCCCGCATCGGTGGTGCACAACTGGGTAAGCGAGATCGGAAAATTCGCGCCCACGCTGAACGTACTGCTTCCCGGAAACGGAAACCGCGAGGAAACGCTCGACAAAGCGAACGCATTCGATGCGGTGATCGTCACCTACGGGCTTTTGCAGTCGGAAGAAGAGCTTTTCGCGAAGAAGAAATGGGCCACGGCGGTGCTTGACGAAGCGCACGCCATCAAGAACTACAACACGAAAACGTCCAAAGCGGCCATGAACCTGAATGCCGACTTCCGGCTGATCATGACGGGAACGCCCGTGCAAAATCATTTAGGCGAAGTGTGGAACCTGTTCCGCTTCATTAATCCCGGATTGTTGGGCAACATGCAGGAATTCAACGACCGTTTCGTGAAACCGACGGAAGACGGCGGCAAACGCCTCAAAAAGCTGATTGCTCCGTTCATCCTGCGCCGAACAAAGAACAATGTGCTGGAAGAGTTGCCGCCCAAAACGGAAATCGTCAAGCAAATAGACCTTTCGGACAACGAACGGGTTTTCTACGAAGCGTTGCGGCGACGGGCCATCGAAAATTTGCAGCAAACAAGCGGCCCCGCAGGGCAGCAACACGTGAAAGCGCTGGCCGAGATCACGCGGCTGCGGTTAGCCTGCTGCAATCCCGAACTGGTGGAGCCGGATGTCAAAATATCCTCGTCGAAACTGTCGACGTTCATGGAAATCGTCGACGAACTGCGCGGAAACAACCACCGTGCATTGGTGTTCAGCCAATTCGTGAAACACCTGAGCGTCGTGCGGCGGGAACTGGATGCGCAAAAGATAAAATATAAATATTTGGACGGTTCCACGCCTCCGGTCGAACGCGAACGCAACGTGCGCGATTTTCAAGCGGGCGAAGGCGAGTTGTTTCTCATCAGCCTGAAAGCGGGCGGCTTGGGCCTGAACCTGACCGCCGCCGATTTCGTCATTCATTTGGACCCGTGGTGGAACCCCGCCATCGAGGATCAGGCGTCGGATCGCGCGCACCGCATCGGACAAAAGCGCCCGATCACCGTTTACCGTCTGGTGGCGCAGCACACCATCGAAGAAAAGATCATCCGGCTGCACAACACCAAGCGCGACATAGCCGACAGCCTCCTGGAAGGCGCCGATGCACCGGGCAAGTTGTCGACCGACGAACTGTTGAAGTTGATTATGGAAGAATAACAGATTTTCGAAATCTCTGTTTAAGCCAATCGCATTTCGGCCGTAATACACAAGTATTTATACACTTCGCGGTAATTATTCCTTTGCGGGACAAACAACTGACGGCAAATATAATTTTTGTCGCGTATCGCCAGGTTGTCCACGGTTTCCTGAATCATTCCTTCCCGCAACCGTTGCCAAACATTCTTATATTCATTGCCGTTCATATCCTTCAGCGAAGTCAATAAATCGGTATACTTTTTATGCAATAATTTGTCTTCTTCGAGTCCCAATTTATCGACCACATTTTTGTTGACCTTCAAAACTTCAAAATCCAATGATAATTCGATGATCGGGAATGTTTCGTCAATGGCAACATTAAAACTTCGGTATTCTTCCTCTTTTCGTGTCCATTCTTCCTGCGTGGCTTGCAGTTCTTCCATGTTTTGACGCAACTCCTCCTCTTGTTCCGCCATTTCCTGCGCTTGCAACTTGGCTTGTTCGAGCAATTTCGATGTGCGTTCGCTCACTTTCAGCGACGATATGGTGGAAGCGATGCTTTCGCTCACCTTTTCGACGAACTCCCGCACATGCGGTTCAAACTCGACGAACGCCGCCAACTCCATAACCCCGAACACTTCCTCGTTCACTTTCAGGGGAACGATCAAAATAGCCGACGGAGTGTCGCCGCCCAAGCCCGAGGTAATTTCCACGTAATCGTGCGGCACCTCGGTCATGTAAATCGTTTCGCCTTCTTGGCAGCAAGTTCCCGCCAAACCTTCGCCGATTTCGATGCGTTTCTCGGTAAATTTCTTACGGTCGTACGCATAGCACGAACGCATTTCCAAATATTTATTTTGCGAATCGGCATCATTAACCACAAAGATTCCGCCCTGATTGGCGTCAATGTATCTCACCAGATTGTACAACACCTCATGCGTCATGGTTTCCATGTCGGTATTGTTGTTGCGCAGAATTTCGGCAAACCTGGCAACGCCTTGAGCCGCCCAATTGCGCCGCTTATCTTCGTCCTGACGTTTTTGTTCTTCCGCATCGGCCCGTTGCAGGCTTGCCCGCATGTTGAGCAACGAATTGCCCAGCACATCGTCGCCGCCGAGCGTTTGAAATTCGGCATCCAAGTGCCCCTTCCCGATCTCGTCGGCAAAGTTGGTGGTCGATTGCAGCCCTTCGATCAATGTATTTATCGAAGCGGCAATCATACCGATTTCGTCATTTTGCTTGATGTCCGATTTCTCGGAAAGATTCCCCTTAGCCAGTTTACCGATCAAAGTATCGATTTTCTTCAAGGGCCTTACGATGGAATATTGGCTGTATGTCGCCGAAATCAGCACGATCACGATCAAAATGATATTGGTGATCACGATCAATCGCTGAAAACCCGTAAAATCCTCCGTAATCTGATCCTGAGCCACTTTAGCTTCCGAGTCGAACAAACGGGTCAATTCGTTCACCCGCTTGATGATATCCTCCGTCAACACAGATATTTCGCCGTTTTCATCCACCATGGGCGATATTTCGAAAATCACCAGCGCATCGTCGTAGCTCGACACATCGCTGAGCTGACTCATCACATGTTTTTGCTTGGCAAACAAAGAATCCTGAATAGCGGCGCAAATATGTTCCAAATTCGAACGTTCCTCCGCTTTCCAGTGCCGGGAAAGATCCAATAAATTATCTCGCAGTTTCGGAAACCCGTTATCCTGCAAATCGACAAGAGCCAGTTTATCCTGCGTACCGGCGATTTTATCGATATACACCCAGTTTTTGGTCAACATCTTGGATGTGTTGATCATATCGGATAATTGCGACAAATCGTCACGACTCGGATTCAATACGGTCATGATCTTATGTTCAAGCTCTTGGTATTTACGACCGGTGCGATTGGTCAGATATACGCTGATCAATACGGCAAGGATAATAACCCCGAAACCCGATCCTAACTTTCTCGTAATGGTTAACTTCATTTTTTACAATCTTTTCCGAATACAAATAAACGCACACAACAATAAATTGTTGCAAAATATTCTTTTATACGTACAAGATCGGCGTCGGGTTACACAAAAGTGCAAATTTGTTTCGAAAACCAAAAAAACGATAAAAATATTGCGTTGATATTTGTCGATTAAAAAAAAGTCTTACCTTTGCACCGTCAAAAAATCAAGGTGCCATAGCTCAGTTGGTAGAGCAACGGACTGAAAATCCGTGTGTCCCTAGTTCGATTCTTGGTGGCACCACCGTAGCCGATTCTCAATGAGGATCGGCTTTTTCATTTTGGTGGTATATAGCGATTTACGAAATTCGTTTTCGGGTGAAAATGCAGGTAAGACGAGTTGGTTTAGGGAAAATGTAGGTAATGGCGGCGGATTGGGGGAAGTTGGCTTGAATCAATCCAAAATACGGGTTAGCGGCGATAATCCGTGGCAAGGTAAGCCAAAGACTGTCGCTACACGGTACATAAAGAATGGCAGATCGAACAGCGAGCGGGAATTGGAAGAACTGCGTTTGGATGAAGATTTTCTGCAAGATGACTTGAACAAGGATTTGCTGATGGACTATTGCGACAAATTCCAGAGTAAAGCTTTTTTCCGCTGCTCTTTAAGACATATCAGCTTTAGCACAAAAGGGGGTCTGTTCTGTCTATAAAATAAAAATTAGGCATTTGTGTTTTGCATATAAAATAAAAATGCACTACCTTTGTGCTATTAGCAGAATAAAAACAGTGAGATATGGACAAGAACATTCTGAAAACGGTTATAGTCGACAATCAACTGGAAGTCCCAAGATACAAGGTAATTCCCCGCGATTTCACTTTCGAGGAGTTCGGTAATTATGTCTTTGTAGGTATCCGGCGAGCGGGTAAATCTTACCTGCTCTATCAACGGATGCAACAGTTACTTGCGCAAGGTGTACAGTGGGATGAGATGCTTTATATCAATTTCGAAGATGAACGTCTTACCGGAATGAAAGCAGAGGATTTGAACCTGCTATTGGAAGTCCATTTGGAAATGTACGGAAAGAAACCTATCCTGTTTTTGGATGAGATACAAAATATTTCCGGATGGGGAAAATTTGCCCGTCGTATGGCTGATACTAAACATCGGGTTTATATAACGGGAAGCAATGCCAAAATGTTAAGTCTGGATATCCAGACGACTTTGGGGGGACGTTATATCCCAGTAGATGTTTATCCGTACTCTTTCAAAGAGTTCTTGACGGCAAATAATGTACCTGCGACTGCCAATCATCTATTATCTACGGAAGGGAAAGCCGAAATATTGCGAAAGTTCAATGACTATTTCTACTTTGGTGGATTCCCGGAAGGAGCAGAGCTTTCTGCTAAACGGGATTACTTGACCAGTGTTTATCAGAAAATTTATCTGGGAGATATTGCAGCCCGTCATACGGTAGATAACACTTTCGCTTTGCGAATCATGTTTAAGAAACTGGCTGAAAGCGTGAAACAACCGTTGTCGTTTACCCGCATAGCGAATATCGTATCGTCAACCGGAGCAAAGGTAGGAACGCAGACGGTTATCAACTATATGGAATACGC
>JAVBRP010000244.1:0-13722 GCA_031547815.1 Bacteroidales bacterium
AATATCCAGCCTTTGGTACCCGTGAAAAGTACTCCGTTGGGCTTTTCCTTAGTGTTCACCATTCCGTAAACCTTTACTCCGTTGGCGTACAGCATTTCCGAAGAGAAATTTCCGTGCACGTCCCATAATCCCGAAGTCGGAAACTCGGCTGTGGCCGAAATCTCGATCGGTCCCGTGTATTCGGTATCCATGGCCCAATGAGCAATGTCGAAATGATGTGCGCCCCATCCCGTAATCATTCCCGCGCCGAACTGTTCGCAACGCAACCAACCCGGCCTACTGTAATCGTTCAGCGGATGCACCCTGTCCAACGTATAATATGCCCACGGCGTTTGTCCGAGCCAAGCATCGTAGTTCAGGCTTTTCGGCACCGGCATTTCTTCGGTGTTGCCGCCCGAGGGGTCGCCGGGCAGGCGCACCTCGATGGTTTTAAGATCGCCGATGCGTCCGTTGCGCACCAGTTCGCAAGCATAACGGAATTGCGGCATCGAACGTTGCTGGCTGCCTATCTGGAAAATACGGCCGGTACTGTTCACCGCATTGCTCATCATGCGTCCTTCCTCAATGGTCAGCGAAGTAGGTTTTTGCAGATACACGTCTTTTCCCGCATACACGGCGTCGATTGCTTGCTTGGCGTGCCAATGGTCGGGCGTGCTGATCAACACGGCATCCACATTTTTATCGGCCAGCAATTCGAGATAATTTTCATACGTACGCACGCCGGTATAAGGTTTTCCCGTTTTTTTTGCGTAATGGTCTTCCACCAGCTTTTTGGCATCGCCCAAGCGTTTGGTATCCAAATCGCTTACCGCAACGATCTGCGCCATGTCCGAGTTCCAAACTCCCGGCATGTCGTGGTCGCGCGAAATACGACCGCAACCGATGGCGCCGATGTTGATACGATTACTCGGGGCGTATGCTCCGAATACGGACGAGGGCACAACGGTAGGAACGACAAAGGCGCCCGCTGCTCCGACGGCGGCTGTTTTCAGGAAACTCCTGCGTGATACTCGATAACTTTTTTTCATGACTTTCAAGATATTGATTTTATTGATTCGAGGTTAATGCAAACGTTTGCGCAAATAAAATATAAAAAATGCAAAAATCAAAATAAATGTTCAAATTTTCGAAGACAAATTACCGTATTTTTGCAGAAATTATTTCACGGATTCGCGACAAGACGATGAAAAAGGAAAGTGCACCGATCACATTGGGAACGGAAGATGTTGGAAAATTGTTGCGGCAATATGCGGTACCGGCCATTATTGCCATGACGGCGTCGTCGGTATACAACATTACCGACAGCATCTTCATCGGCCACGGCGTGGGCGCGTCCGCTTTGTCGGGATTGGCCGTCAGCTTTCCGCTGATGAACTTGGGAGCCGCGTTCGGCGCGCTGGTGGGCGTGGGCGGATCGACGCTCTTATCGGTCCGTTTGGGGCAAAAGGACTACGATACCGCCAATCGTATTCTGGGAAATGTCGTTTCGCTCAACCTCATCATGGGATCGCTTTTTTCGATCATCATGCTGATCTTCCTCGATCCCGTTCTCGCTTTCTTCGGTGCAAGCGCCGAAATCCTGCCTTATGCCCGCGATTTCATGTTTGTGATACTGTGCGGCAATGTGGTGACACATACGTACCTCGGGTTGAATGCCATGTTGCGTTCGGCGGGCAGTCCTCGAAAAGCTATGATGGCCACTATTTACACCGTATTGATCAACATGGTGCTCAACCCGTTGTTCATTTTCGGATTCGGGTGGGGAATTCGCGGAAGCGCATTGGCAACCATCATTTCGCAGGTTATTGTGCTGGCGTGGCAAATCAATATTTTCAGGGATAAAAACTATTTCATTCAACTGAAAAAAGGAATTTATCGGTTGAACCGGAAAATCGTATCCGACACGCTATCCATCGGCTTGGCGCCGTTTCTGATGAATGCGGCTTCGTGCGTGATCATCATTCTGATCAATCAAAACCTGACGCGCTACGGCGGCGATTTGGCGGTGGGCGCTTACGGAATCGTCAACCGCGTGGCTTTTCTCTTTATTATGATCGCCATGGGGCTGAACCAAGGCATGCAACCCATTGCGGGATACAATTTCGGGGCGGGGCACTATGCGCGCGTGACGGAGGTGTTGAAAAAAACCGTTCTTTGGGCGTCCGTCATCATGACTGCGGGATTTATCATCGTGGAACTGTTTCCTCATGCCGTGGCGTCGATTTTTACCACCGACAACCGGTTGATCGATCTTTCGGTTACCGGTTTGCGCTACGTGTTTATTTTTTATCCGTTTGTCGGATTTCAAATGGCGACATCCGCTTTCTTTCAAAGCATCGGCATGGCAAAAAAGGCGATTTTCCTGTCGTTGACCCGGCAAGTGATCTTCCTGATCCCCTGCCTGCTCATTCTTCCCCGCATTTTCGGCGTCGACGGGGTTTGGGTCAGTTTGCCGATTGCCGATTTCGTTTCCATTATTCTTTCAGCAATCATGTTAGTCAAACAATTTAAAAAGTTTCAAGATTAAGAGTTTAAAGTTTGAGGTTTAAAGTTTAAAGTTGGGCAAAGCCACGAGAGAGTTTAAAGTTTCAGGTTTAAAGTTTAAAGTTGGGCAAAGCCACGAGGGAGTTTAAAGTTTGAGGTTTAAAGTTTAAAGTTGGGCAAAGCCATGTAAACCGAAACCTTAAACTTGAAACTATAAATTTGGAACCTTAAACTTGGAACCTTAAACCTCAAACTTTAAACTTTAAACCTCAAACTTTAAACCTCAAACTTTAAACTTTAAACTTCAAAGAAATGAACGGAAAGTATGCAATTACGATCGGACGCCAATTGGGAAGCGGCGGAAAAAAGATAGGAGAGGAGTTGGCCGCATTGTTCGGCATTTCGTGCTACGACAAGGAGCTGATACAGATAGCCTCTCAGGAAAGCGGGCTGGGGCGGGAGTTTTTCGAGCAGGCCGACGAAAAGAAGCGGTTCAGTATTCTCGGCGGATTATCGGGACTTCAGTCGGGGCTTGCCGACGAAGGATATGCCAACAATTATTTGTGCAACGAGTATTTATTTAAGGTGCAAAGCGACGTGATCCGCAACCTGGCCGAAAAGCAATCGTGCATTTTCGTGGGGCGATGCGCCGACTACATCCTGCGCGAACATCCGCGGTGCGTCAATATTTTTGTCAGCGCCGATATGGAAGACCGTATGCAACGCATTGCCGAAGATCAACGCCTCAGTCGCGAGAAAGCCAAAGATTTGATCGAACGGACGGACAAAAAACGTGCGGGGTACTACAACTATTACAGCAACAAGATTTGGGGAATGGCGGCATCGTATCACTTATGCATCAATTCGTCCGTGCTCGGAATTGCCGGCACAGTGGAGTATATTCGAGCGTTTACGGAAAAAGTGTTGCGTGAGAAATGACATTGGATGACGAGCCGAAAACGGACTTCTTGAACAGCCTCTACATCCCGTATCGGTTACTCCACCCGTTTCATCGTTCTTTTCCATCGCCGTTTTCCCGTGTATACATCTTTCGACGAAAGCACGCGCGACACCTTGCCGATGATGTAGCTTTCGGGAACGAGGCCGATGTAACGCGAATCCTGCGAATTGATCACCTTATCGCCCGCCACGAAGTACCAATTGCTGCGGAAAGTATAATGCGAGGCAAGCGTATCGTTGATGAACACAGCCGAATCGGTCGCCCGAATCCTTGCGCCGGTCTCGAAAACCAACAATCGGCGGTACAGCTTGAAATTTCTCGGCGTCAATGCAATGGTCGATCCGACGCCGGGAACATACAGAGGCCCGAAGTTGCGAACATTCCAATTAATGACGCTGTCGTACGGGAAAGTATGTATGATTTGGGGTTCGAGTTCGCCGCGATACATCGCCAGCAGTTGTTGCCCGGCACGGTTACCCACCGTATCGGGAAGTCCGGCAATCCGGTAATAACCGCCGACAATCGACAAACTGTCGCCCGGCAGCCCGATGCAACGTTTCACGAATATTTTATCGAGATTCATGCGAACGGTATCCCACCGGTAGCGGTACGGAAAATTGAATGCGATGATATCGTTGCGGCGGATATGCCCCAAGCCCGGAGTGCGTACCATCGGCGGATCGTTGTTTCGGCCGAATTTCAAGCGGGTGAAGATGCGCGCACCGTACGTCCATTTGTTCACGAGAATGTAATCGCCGGGGAGTATGGCCGGCTCCATCGAATCGGACGGGATATCGTAAAAATTGAACAGAAACAATCGGATCACCAACGCTGCAAAAAGCGAAATGAACAGATACAGCAACAATTTTCCGAAAGCCTTTATGTATTTTTTGATCTTCATTACCTGTTTTTGTTTCGGGTTTCGAATTTGAAGTTTAAGGCTTAAAGTTTGAGGTTTAAAGTTGCATTCGCCTGTCATTCTTAGTTCTTCATTCTTCCCTTTTACCTCTAACCTCTTCCCTTTTCCCTGAGCGACCGCAAAGATAGGTATTTTCGACCAATGAAAAACATTGTCTAAACGGATTGATCATTTCTAAACTTTTCCTTATATTCTTCTTATACTTCGCGCGGTCAAGTTTTGTGATATTCCTCTTTGCGTCTTAGCGCCTTTGCGAGAGGTAATATCACGCAAAGACGCCAAGGCGCGAAGCACAAAATAACTCCGCGTGAAGTATAAATTGCCCGTCGGGGCATAAACACATGCGAATTTTTACATTGCCGGCATCTTTTTCGTGTTTGATCCAAAATATCTCCGGAAGGCATTCCCGAAACTTCGGAAAGGGCAAAATATTCCCGGAAGGTATTCCCGAAACTTCGGAAAGGGCAAAATATTTCCCGGAAGGCATTCCCGAAACTTCGGAAAGGCAAAATATCCCGGGAAGGCATTCCCGAAACTTCGGGAAGGGCAAAATATTTCCGGGAAGGCATTCCCGAAACTTCGGAAAGGCAAAATATCCCGGGAAGGCATTCCCGAAACTTCGGGAAGGGCAAAATATTTCCCGGAAGGCATTCCCGAAACTTCTGAA
This sequence comes from Bacteroidales bacterium, assembly GCA_031547815.1. GTDB lineage: Bacteria > Bacteroidota > Bacteroidia > Bacteroidales > UBA4181 > JAIRLS01. The sequence continues at coordinate 5,032 of JAVBRP010000244.1, forward strand.
AGGGCAAAATATACTTCGGAAACCGCAATGTAAATGCCGCCCTATCCGGAAAGTTTGAGATGCACCGGTGTTATCTGCGCTTTATTTTATATTTTTGCCCACCGACAGGAAATTGCATTTTGAATACCGAGTTATATATCGCCAAACGTTTGTTGTACGGAGGATCGCGAAAGAAATCCACCGGACTGATGGTTTCCATTTGCGTGTTCGGCATCGCATTGAGCATTGCCGTGATGATTATTGCGGTGGCCGTGACGTCGGGGTTTAAGCGCGAAATCGGGCGTAAGGCCGTGGGGTTTGCTGCCGACATTCAAATCACCAACTTGGACAGCCGTTATTCTTTATATAATATGTCGCCGATTTCGGTGAACCAGCCGTTTTTGACCGACGTGGAAGCGATTCCCGAAGTGCGGCACATTCAGCAATATTGCATCAAGCCGGGCATCATGAAAAGCGCCGACGAGATACAGGGAATCGTGTTGAAAGGCGTCGGCAAGGATTTCGAGTGGGACTTTTTTGAAAAGAACCTGACGGAAGGTTCCGTTTTTCATGTAACCGATTCCGTTTCCTCGAATGAAATCGTGATATCGCGACATATCGCCAATTTGCTGCATTTGAAAATCGGCGACCGTGTGGTGATTTATTTCATTCAAGACCCGCCCCGCGTGCGTCCGTTCACCGTATCGGGAATCTACGACACGGGGTTGGTGGAACTCGACAAGGTTTTCGCGGTGGTGGACATGAAGCACATCCAAAGGCTGAATGACTGGGCGCCGAACCAAATCAGCGGATTCGAGATTTATATTCGCGATTTCGATAAACTCGAAGAAACAACCGAAGCAGTGTACGACATTGCGGGATTTCGTCTTGCCGAAGACGGTTCGAGCATGAATGTCCGGAACGTCCGCGAACTGTACTCGCAAATATTCGATTGGCTGAGCCTTCAGGATACCACCGTCATCATCATTCTGCTGCTGATGGTTCTGGTGGCGGGGTTCAATATGATTTCGGGATTGCTGATCGTCATTTTGGAACGAACCTCCACCATCGGAATCCTGAAAGCGCTCGGAGCCGACAATCGATACATCCGGAAGATTTTTCTTTACGAATCGGCTTTTTTCATCGGCAAAGGACTGTTGTGGGGAAACGTCATCGCTTTGCTCCTGTGTTGGCTGCAATGGCAATTCGGCTTCATCAGTCTCGATCAGGAAAGCTATTACCTCGATAAAGTACCCGTAGCCGTCAATGCGCTTCATATATTGATGATCAACGCAGGCGCCGCCGCAGCCATTTTCATGATGCTGATCATCCCCTCGGCCATCATCGGAAAGATCAGCCCCGAAACAACGATAAAATATCGATAAACCGTAAAGTTTGAGGTTTCAGGTTTGAAGTTTCAGGTTTGAGGTTTCAAGTTTGAGGTTTCAGGTTTGAAGTTTGAGTCTGTTCCGAAAAGTATCCGGTGCGTCGGGTTCACCCCTGACCCCTAAAGGGGAACCCACGTCTACCGCGCTTTGCGAAAGTCCCCTTTAGATAATGTCATTAGGGGTAAAAAGGCTTTTCGGAGTGGACTCAGGTTTGCAGTTTGAGGTTTGAGGTTTGAAGTTTGAAGCAGTTGTGAGGTTTTAAGTTTAGGGTTACATGGCTTTGCCCAACTTTAAACTTTAAACTTCAAACTTTAAACTTTAAACTTTAAACTTTAAACTTCAAACTTCAAACATTAAATTATTCGTCATGAAAATTTTTTTGCTTTTTGTATTGATGTCGTCCGGTTGCATGGCGTCGCCTTCCGCGAAAGCGCCGGGTCAAACATCCGATGCCGATTGCCCCGCCGATAGCATTTCCGTAACCGACACCGTCCGGTTGATCTTTGTCGGCGACGTGATGGGGCACGGAATGCAGATAAAAGGCGCTTGGCGCGACGGCGGCGACAGTTGCTACAACTACGCGCCCGTGTTTCAATACGTCAAAGACTATATTTCGTCGGCCGACGCGGCGATCGCCAATCTGGAGGTGACGCTTGCGGGAGCGCCGTATACGGGTTATCCGCGATTTTCGACGCACCGATCGTTGGCCGACGCTTTGCGGGATGCCGGCTTCGATGTGTTGCTGACGGCCAATAACCACACGCTCGACCGCGGCAAGCAAGGTATGGAGCGGACGCTCGATGTGCTGGACAGTATCGGGATGACGCATACCGGAACGTTCAAGGATTCGGCAGCCCGCGCCGAAAATTACCCGTTGATCGTCGAAAAGAAAGGATTCCGATCGGCGTTTCTCAACTGCACATACGGCACCAACGGCATCCCCGCGGAAGCGCCCAATGTGGTCAACTATATCGATACCGTGCAGATGGCCGCCGATTTGGATAAGGCGCGCGCGTTGCAGGCCGATTTTATCGTTACCTGCATTCATTGGGGCGAGGAGTACAAGAGCAGGGAGAATGCGGCGCAACGGCGAATTGCCGCTTTCCTTGCCCGCAACGGTTGCAACCTCATCGTCGGAGCGCATCCTCACGTGGTGCAGCCTATCGCCGAAATACCGAACTGCGCCGGCGATTCCGTACTCACGGCCTATTCCCTGGGCAATTTCATTTCCAACCAGCGCGATCGTTACCGCGACGGCGGCATCGCTTTGGAAGTGACGTTGACCAAAACGGATAGCATTGTCGCTCTGCAATCATACAATTACGAACCTTTTTGGGTATATCGTTATCCGTTGAATAAAGTTTCGGTGTTTCGGCTAATCCGCATAAACGATTATTTGCAACGGCCCGAATTATACCCGACCGTCAACGACCAAAACAAGAAGTTGATGATGCAATTCCGCGACGACACCAAAAAGATTATCGGGTTCTGAGCGGGTTCTGACGGTTTTTTACGACAATATAATTTTTTCGACCGCTTCGTTTACGATTCGATCAAAATCCCGATTTTCGTCGCCGATGAATTTAACTTCGATCGGTATATAATAAATGTATGCAGCTCCGGTTTCGGGAATCTTCTTCGTTCGTAATCGGGCCGCATCTTTTTCGGTAGTCAATATCAGTTTGCGTTGCGACGGCATGGCTTCAAATCTTTGCAGAACCGCGTTGATGTCCTTTTCCGAGAAATCGTGATGATCGGGATATGCCACCGTTTGCACCGAAGCCGCCCCGGAACGGAGATATTGTTCGAGCGGTTCGGGAGCCGCGATTCCCGTAACGAGCAAAATATCGTGTTGTCGGAAATCGATGTCCGCAGCCGGTGCAGTTTCCGGGAACACGGGGATCGGTCTGCCGTAGGATACGCCGGCAAAATGTAATCTTTTCGGCGTGTAACGCGCGTAGCGACGGGCAATATCGTCTTTCTCGCTTTCCGCGATGTCGGCGGGCGTTTTGGTGACAACCGGCACATCGGCCCGTCGCGCGAAACAAGGCCATTCGCGCAAGCGTCCTCCGGGCAGCATCCCGTCGCGATAGAGCGGACGGTGATAATCGGCCAGCAAAATCGACAGCGACGGCGTTATTTTGCGGTATTGAAACGCATCATCCAACACGATGATACGAATTTCGGGATTCCTTTCGCGTATTTTCGCTATTCCCCTTATCCGGTCGACATCCGCCGCGACGACAATATCGGGGAATTTTCGATGTATCTGAAATAACTCGTCGCCGATGTCCTCGGCGGTTGTTTCGGCTCCGGCCATAATAAAACCCTTCGTCCGGCGTTTATATCCGCGGCTCAGCACCGCTATCTTGTTATGCCGGTTCGGCGAAAGCAGCCGGATCAAATATTCCGTAAAAGGCGTTTTCCCCGTTCCGCCCGTGGTAATGTTTCCGACGCCGAACACGCAAAGATCGCCGTACCGCACCGACGAGATCAGACCCCGATCGTACAGCTTGTTTCTCACGAAAGTGACCATGCCGTACAACAACGAAAAAGGGGAAAGAAGGATGCGGAGAAGCATTTTCCGGTTTATTTTAGTTTTTTTTGTAGCGTATTGCTGTTCAAGAGTGATTGCATTTGTGTTATGGCAACAATATTGAGTTGCAGCAGTCGTTCTTTTTGCGGTAAATTTTGTCGTATCAATAATGCATTGATACTTTCCATATTTGAAAGAACAACTAATTGTTCTAAAGTTGCTGTATCACGAATATTTCCTTTGATGCCGGGATTTTCCTTACGCCATTCTGCTGCTGTTTTACCAAATAATGCAACATTGAGAAGATCGGCTTCCGAAGCATAAATGACAGATGCTTGTTCTTTGGTTACGGTTGGCGGGATTATGTGCTCTTTGATAGCGTCTGTATGTATTTGATAATTGACTTTTGATAACGTCCTTTGTAAGTCCCATTCCAATGACAAATGATGTTGTTCCTCTTCTTTTAATCGTTGAAATTCTTTTACGAGGTAAAATTTGAATTCGGCGCTAAGCCATGTACCAAATTCAAAGGCAATGTCTTTATGAGCAAAAGTGCCGCCACCGTAACGTCCCGGTTTGGCAATGATCCCGATGGCATTTGTTTTTTCTATCCATTGTTTGGAAGAGAGAACAAAGCCATTGCTTCCGCTCTCGGTTTTAATGTTACTGAATTCAGTAACATTAAAATCGGGATTATTAATTTTTTCCCAAATCCCCATAAATTCGATCGTGTAACGTGTGCTTAACCAATGGGAGATCACAAGTCCGGTTGCTTCCGCGTTCTTGTACTTTGCCATATCGGTCAATGAAACATAGTCCTCCTTTTTGTGCGTAAGCAATACTATTTCCGTACCTTGAATCGTAATGGATTCTTTTTTTGTTTTGTCTGTCATTTATATATCTTTAACTTATTCAACGCTTTTTGATATGCTTGGGCATTACGGTTGTGCTGCTCCAACGTTCGTGCAAAAAGATGATAACCCGACAGATCGTCTTTGGCGCAGAAGTACAGATAATCGTGTTTCACGTAATTCAGCACGGCGTCGACGGAAGCGATGGATGGAATGCATATCGGCCCCGGCGGCAAACCTTGATGCATATAAGTATTGTAAGGCGACTGAATTTCTTTGTGTTTGTTCAATACCCGTTTGATGGTAAAATCGCCCGCCGCGTATTTCACGGTAGGGTCGGCCTGCAAAGGCATACCGAGGCGCAGCCGGTTGAGATACACCCCGGCCATGGTCGGTTTCTCGCCGTTCATTTGCGTTTCTTCCTCGATAATCGAAGCCAGAGTGCTCACCTGTGTCGGCGTCAGGCCGATGGCGCGGGCTTTTTCCTTGCGGTCGTCGTTCCAGAAACGATCGTGCTCCTTGCTCATTCGTTCCATAAAACCCGTGGCGGAAGTGTTCCAAAAAAACTCGTACGTATTGGGAATAAAAAGCGCCGGAACGGTTCGCGGCGTGAATTTGAAGCCCGCCAGATAAACGCTGTCGGTTAGCAGACGCACGATATCGGCCGAATCGGCTTCGATCGACAAAGCAACGGCGCCCGCCAATTGAGGCATCAAGCGGATATTATTGAAAACGACTTTCACCGGGATTTGCCTCCCCGAACGAAGCATGCGCACCAACTCGATATTGCTCATTCCCTCGGTCAGGCGGTAACGTCCCGCTTTCACTTTGTTCGGATAATTCATCTTTTCGGCCACACGGCGGAAAGATTCCGTATCTTTCAAGCCGGCTTCCGAAAGCAGCGCACATACTTGCTCGTAGTTTGCGCCGGTGGGGATATACAGAAACGGCTCGGTTTTATTTGCCGGCGACATGTTGTCGCCGTAAATGTATCCGTAGAGCCAAGTACCGGCAACAATTCCCGCAGCCGACAATAAAAGTGCGACAATGCCGATGATCTTTCCTTTGTGTTTTTTACGTTGAGCGGACATCCGATTTAACAATAAATTAACGACAAATGTATCATTAATTTAGAAAAAAAACAGAACTTTGCGACGAATTTGAAATCAATATGCAGCGAGATTGATTGATAAATAGTCGGATAGCGGAATATGCAACAACGATTCGAACAATGCGGTATCGCATGTTGTAATGTATGACAGATTCCGATACGGCAAAAACAATAAAACGGTAAAAACATCAATATGGATAGAGTAAAGCGCATTGCTTTGGTGGCGCACGACAACCGAAAGGTCGATCTGATAGAATGGGTGGAATGGAATTGGGAAATCCTGATCAAGCATAAACTGATCTGTACGGGAACGACAGGCCGTTTGGTTGAGGAGACATTAATGCAAAAGCAGGCGGAATACAACAACGACAGCACATTATATGTCACCAAACTGAAATCGGGGCCGCTGGGAGGCGACCAACAGATGGGCGCCATGATTTGTGACGGCGATGTGGATGTGCTCATATTTTTTTGGGACCCGATGCAACCTCAGCCGCACGATGTAGATGTTAAGGCTTTGCTTCGTATTTCGGTGCTGTACAACGTGGTGACGGCTTGTTCGCGCTCCACGGCCGATTTCATTATTTCTTCACCTTTGTTCGACGGCCATTATACGCCTATTATAAAGGACTATAACGCTTACATTAACAGGGAACTGTAAGCGCACTGCATTTCGTTGCTCACCGAGAAAGTGACAACTGCGTGCAGGTGTTGTCGGCAATCAGCACACGAGAAATACAGGTATTATTCGAACATAGAAATGTCACTGCGAATGGAGCAGCCTTAATACTTATTGAGAACTTACCGGCCCTGCTTTAAGGTCGGGGTGAAGACTTTTATGATACTCGGCATTTGAGTGTCCGCGCAGCGGCACAAATGGAGCATAGTGCATTTTGGTAAATGCCGTAAATCAATCAACCTGAACGTCGCGAGTTCCGGAAACGTCCGATCATCGATATTTACGCAAATTTTTTTTTGAAAACAGAAACAAAAACAGGAAAAATACGTATTTTTATATAAGAACCGAAACCTTTTGCCCTTTTTAATACATCAATATTTATGAACAAAATTTTTTTAACAGCACTCATAGGAGTTTCAGCTTTATTTTATTCCTGCAAAAAGGATAATCCGGAGGTTGTCGACAAGACCGTAGCGGTGGGTGCACAGGCCGGCACGCTGACAATGGGCGTGGCAGGCACGATTACCTTTCCCGTAACAACGACCGACATAGCCGACGGCGAATATACCGCCGCGGTGGCGAATCTCCCCGCGGGTGTCACCGTTTCGGGCAAGATAACGATAACTGCTGACAGCGGAACGCTGACCCTCGCGGGCGACGGTTCCGCTCCGGCCGGAGAAATCGACGTGCTCATGCTGACCATTGACGGCGTAACATCGGCGGCATTTACGATTACCGTAGAAATAAATTTTGTTTATGCCTCTTCGGGGATCAGTTCCGGTGTCAATTCCGTCAGCGAAACATTGACCATGGTATCCGATACGAAATTGAATATCGATTTGACCGCGCCGGTTGAAATCGACCCCATTCAAAAACATAAACTGAAAAGGATTTTCACGATCGATGCGGTAGCCGACGAACAAACCGTTTCGGATATTTATTTCGGAGATGAATATGTTTTTGTCAGCTATCGAAGCTCCGGACAAAAATATCGGGGAACGGTGGATGTGTATTCGATAAAAAGCACATGGAGCATCGAACGTAAGGCTCGATTCTCGTTTGACGATGCGAATATTCATGCCGTATGTTACCTTTCGGGACGTTTGCTGCTCGCATGCGCATCCGAAGCCAAACCGGCATTCATCGAGCAAATCGTTTACGACCCGAGCGCCGGCAACGATCCCGAGTTGAAAGGTTATGCGGTTGTTCCCGCATCGAATCTTTGCGGTATTGCGGCAGCCTCCGGCAAAATAATGGTTTTGGCAACCGCCGGGACGCCCGGAATGTACATTTTCAATAGCGAAACCATGATGCAGGATCATTTTGTTTCGCTTCAAAACCCGGTATCCATGACTCCCGTTTCGGAAACCGGAAATGTGCTCGTGCTGCAAAATACTTCGCCCGTTTCGGTGGCCGAAGTGTCTTCGACGGGACAGATTGTGAGCAACGTGTCGTCGGACATCAATAATGCGGGACAAAACAAAGGCTTCACTATGAAAGACCGCTTATATATCCGTTCCGACAACCAAATGCAGATTTTCAACGGCGACCATTCGAAACTGCAGCTTTTTTCGTGGCAAACCGGAGGTTCGGGAGCGCAAATGACGGCAGGAAAAAATGTTGCCGTCATGAACGATTGGTTGATCATGCTGGGAAACAACGGTACGAACATTTGTTTATCCGGGTTGCGCAATCGCTCGGAAGCCGACGTTACGGAAATAAATGATGTCGCAGACGCGGGACAAACGTTAACGCTTTTGGCATCAAACGAGAATCTTGCTTTCATTGCCGACCAAAGCGGCAAAATGCAGATTTTACGACGAATCCCGGCAGGATATCCTACCATACCGGTATACGAACAGGATATGGGAGTGTTGAACAACGCCATAAGAGCAACATTGGGCTGGGGTAACAACCTGACCAAATTTCCGAATTTGAAAGAAAGCGAAACCAACCATCCGGCGTTAACCATTAAAACCCTTGCCAAAACCAAAATATACGTTTCCATTGTGTTTCAAGACGCTTCGCTGCCCAACTCGATCGGATATTATACATTCAATAGCAGCGCATTGCCGGACGGAGCCGATAAACTGGCCAAAACTTTATTGTTTCCCAATACGTTAACCGCCTATGAGTCCGGTAATACC
>JAVBRP010000205.1:0-4480 GCA_031547815.1 Bacteroidales bacterium
CATTTTCAACATCATTCCCGATCAGCCGATTTTCCTTATCTTTGGCTTCTTTTTCGATAAGTTTTTTTTTGATGAGCATAACCATTTTAGGAATCGAATCGTCGTGCGACGACACTTCGGCGGCAGTTGTCCGCGACGGATACATGCTGTCCAACATCATTGCATCGCAGGAAATACATCGCCGATACGGCGGCGTGGTTCCCGAACTTGCGTCGCGGGCGCATCAGCAAAACATCATACCGGTGGTCGATGCGGCTCTCCGGCAGGCAGGCGTCGAAAGAGCCGAAATAGATGCCGTCGCTTTCACGCGCGGGCCGGGTCTTCTCGGATCGCTGCTGGTGGGCGTTTCTTTCGCCAAAGGTTTCGCTTTGGCCACGGGCGCCCGACTGATTGATGTGAATCATCTGCATGCGCACATTCTTTCGAATTTCTTGCAGGAACAGGGCAAGGAAAAAATCTTGCCGCAATTCCCGTTCCTGTGTCTGCTGGTGTCGGGCGGACACACGCAGATCATCGTTTTGCGCGACTATTTCGATATGGAAATTATCGGCCAAACGATTGACGACGCGGCGGGCGAAGCTTTCGACAAATGCGCGAAAGTAATGGGGTTGCCGTATCCCGGCGGTCCCGTTGTCGACCGTAATGCGCAAACGGGCAACCGAAACGCTTTTCGTTTCAGCAAACCCAATATTCCGGGACTCGATTACAGTTTCAGCGGACTGAAAACCTCGTTTTTGTATACGTTGCGCGACCGGTTGAAAGACGATCCGCAATTCGTCGAAAACAATATGGCCGACCTCTGCGCTTCGTTGCAGCAAACCATTGTCGACATTCTGACGGATAAACTCGTAAAGGCTTCCGCCGCGACGGGGATTACCGAGATGGTGATTGCCGGAGGCGTTGCCGCCAATTCCGGCTTGCGAAACGCCATGACCGCATTGGCCGAACAAAAAGGTTGGCGCGTTCATTTGCCCGAATTCAGATTTACGACCGACAACGCTGCCATGATTGCCGTTACGGGATATTTCAAGTACTTGAATGGGCTGTTCGCCGCGCAGAACATAACGCCCGCAGCACGGTTCGAGGACATCGGAATAAAGTGAAGAAAGAAGAGTGAAGAATGAAGACCGGATAACAAAAATTCTTCATTCTTCGTTCTTCATTCTTCATTTTTTTATCTTTGTCGTACAAATCAAACTAAAAAAGCACACCGATGAAAAATATGATTCGATGCCTGATCCTTTTCGGGATATTCCAAGCCGGCAGTTTGCAGGCGCAACAAAAGTATGAAGCCGATTGGAAATCGATTGACAGTCGACCCGTTCCGCAATGGTTCACCGACGCCAAGTTCGGGATATTCATCCACTGGGGGCTGTACAGCGTTCCGGCATGGGGGCCGCTTCCGCGGGACGGCGCGGGCGTATACGACTGCTATGCCGAATGGTATTGGTATAAATGGATGACCAAGTCGAACAAAATGAACCCGTTGTTCACGAAATATCATCGCGAAAATTACGGCGAGCATTTTGCTTATCAGGACTTTGTGAGCGGGTTCAAGTGCGAGATGTTTCAACCCGACGATTGGGCGAAGCTGTTTCGTGAAGCGGGCGCCCGGTATGTGGTGCTGACATCCAAGCATCACGAAGGGTTCGCTTTGTGGCCGAGCGCGCAATCGTGGAACTGGAACTCGGTGGATGTGGGGCCGCACCGCGATTTGGCAGGCGATTTGACCGATGCCGTGAAGAAAGCGGGCCTGCACATGGGTTTTTACTATTCGCTTTACGAATGGTTCAACCCGTTGTACAAAGCGGACGTAAATAAATATGTAGACCAACACATGCTTCCGCAGATGAAGGATTTGGTGAACCGTTACAGCCCGGACATCGTTTGGACCGACGGCGAGTGGGATCATCCTTCCGACAAGTGGAAAAGCACCGAATTTCTGGCGTGGCTTTACAACGAGTCGACCGTGAAATCGACCGTGGTGGTGAACGACCGTTGGGGAAAGGAAACGCGGAGCAAGCACGGCGGGTTCTATACCACCGAATACGATCTGGTGCATTCGGGCAACGTTAAGGATACCAAAATCATGCATCCGTGGGAAGAATGCCGCGGCATCGGGCACTCGTTCGGCTACAACCGCAACGAAAACCTCGAAGATTACAGCACTTCCGAACAGTTGGTGCACCTGTTGATCGAAAAAGTGGCGATGGGCGGAAATCTGTTGCTCAACATCGGCCCCACTGCCGACGGACGCATCCCCGTGATCATGCAGCAACGGCTGACGGACATGGGCAAATGGCTGAAAGTAAACGGCGAAGCGATTTACGAAACCGCATCGTGGAGCGTAGCGGCCAAGCAACCCGACGCAAACGCATATTTCACGACCAAAGGAAAAGATTTGTACGTAATTTGTACTCGGTATCCCGACAAATTGATCACGATCCGCAACGTCGGCAAAAAACCCGTCGCGGTGAGCATGTTGGGAAGCGGTGCAAAAGTAAAATATTCGCAAAGCGGCAAAAACGTGACCATCACGCCGCCCGAAATCACTCCGAGCAATGCGCCCTGCGAACACGCATGGGTTTTCAAACTTTCGGGGTGTTTGTAGAAAGTTTTGTTTCGAAAAAGAATATTTTATACTTCGCACGGCATATTTTTGTGTTTTTTTGTATAGAACCTCTCTCCCCGACCCTCTCTCCACAGGAGAGAGGGGGACGCGTTTCCGGTCTGAATTGAGAACCGCGCAAAGGCTCCCTCTCCCTGTGGAGAGGGCGGGGGGAGAGGTGATGCACAACCGAGCTTGCCCGTGAACAGTATATATTGTATTAATAATTAAAAACATTTTGCGTATTCCTCCCCTGCTTTTGTGAGCAGGTCTCCCCTCTCCATATAGGAGAGGGGTCGGGGAAGAGGCTTTCTCTTATATATGAAATATATCGTAATACTCGGCGACGGCATGGCCGATGAACCTGTCGAAGAACTCGGCGGAAAAACGCCGCTGGAAGTCGCCTTCAAACCGACGATCGATAATCTGGCCGGCCGCGGCGAAACGGGATTGGTAAAAACGGTGCCCGAGGGGATTTCTCCGGGCAGCGACGTGGCCAATCTTTCGGTAATGGGTTACAACCCGCGCGAATTTTACAGCGGACGGTCGCCGCTGGAAGCCGTGAGCATGGGCATATCATTGGCCGACGCCGACGTGACGTTTCGTTGCAACTTGGTTACCCTCAGCGACGACGAACCGTACGCCGCCAAAACGATGATTGATTACAGCAGCGACGAGATCACCACCGAAGAATCGGCAGAACTGATCCGGACGTTGCAACAACATCTGAACACGGACGAATTTCACTTTTATCCCGGGCGCAGCTACCGGCATCTGTTGGTATGGCACAACGGCCGCACGGGCAATCGGTTGACGCCGCCGCACGATATTTCGGGGCGTCCCGTCGAATCGCATCTTCCCGATGGCGAACATGCCGCAGTGTTGCTGCGCATGATGGAACGAAGCGCCGAATTGTTGCGCAACCACCCCGCGAACCTTCGCCGAAAAGAAGCCGGATTGCGACCGGCAAATTCCTGCTGGTTGTGGGGCGAAGGCAAACGCCCGGCGCTGTCGAGTTTCGAGGCGAAATACGGCTTGAAAGGAAGCGTCATTTCGGCCGTCGACTTGTTGTTGGGCATCGGCAAATGCGCCGGACTCGAAGTTGTGGAAGTGGAAGGCGCCACGGGAAACATGCATACCAATTTCGCGGGAAAAGCCCGAGCCGCCATCGATCAATTGCTGTCGAAAGGCAAGGATTTCGTGTATCTGCACATCGAGGCGCCCGACGAATGCGGCCACCGCCACGAAGTGGAAAACAAGGTGAAAGCGATCGAGATCATCGACCGGCAAATCGTTGCGCCGATCAAAAAAGCGTTGGACGATTCGGGCGAGGAGTATTCCATCATGATACTGCCCGACCACCCGACGCCTCTGCGTTTGCGCACGCATACTTCCGACCCCGTCCCGTACATTATTTATCGAAACACGGCCGACAAGCCGAACGGCGTCGACACATATACCGAAAAGTCGGGCGCTTCGACGGGAGTATACGTAAGCGAAGGCTTCCGCCTGATGGACCGATTTATCGGGAAAATTCAATGATTTCACGATTCAATGATTGAATCCGCTCCGAAAACTCATTTTACCCCAAACCCGAGCTTGCGCGCTCGACGTAGTCAATTCCCTAAAGGGGACGTTTGCAAAGCGCGGTACTTTCGGAAATAAAATTCCTGTGCTTCTCAGCGGTTTTCCGTGTCCCTGTTTTTAATTCAACGACATCCACATTCCATAATAACACCATGCCTGAAAAACCGAACCCTCAGATTGAAGAAAGTTGGCTGCAAGTGTTGGCCGACGAATTCGAGAAACCGTATTTTGCGGAACTCAAAAATTTCTTGATGGAAGAAAAACGTCAATACACCGTTTTCCCGC
>JAVBRP010000030.1:0-7648 GCA_031547815.1 Bacteroidales bacterium
GTTGTCAACAAAAATCCGTTTCCGCCCGCTTTTCGGGTTTCGTCTTTCGCTATCGAAAAAACGGTAATCGAATCGCAATCGGTTGTAAACCCCGTATCGTCGACAACCACGGTTCCGAGCGGTTCCGATTGCGGCGGCACGTCATGCTGTTTGGTATAAACGGTTACGGGAGCATCCGGCGGTTGCGGCGGATAATTTTTCGTTACGTTGGTAACAATTTTCGGGGAACACGAGTAAAAAGTTAAACCGATAAGAGCAAAAAGTAAAAAAGAGTTGTTATTCATGGCTTTGTGCGTTTAATCTCCATTTCAAATATACACAATTTTCAATTTCGAAAATTGTCTTTCCCGAAAAATCTTGTAGGTTTGCACAAGTCAAAGAATTGATGATTTTTGATTGATGATTTTTGATTGTACTAAAATTTAGTGTCGCATCATTGATAAATACCGAGAAATCACGTGTAATGAATATTCATCCGTATAATCTTTTGGTGATATTAGGCCCTACGGCGGGAGGAAAAACCGCAGTGGCGGCTCGATGGGCGTATCTCAACGACGGCGAGATCATCAGCGCCGACTCGCGGCAGGTGTATCGCGGCATGACCATCGGAACGGGCAAGGATTACGCCGATTACGTGGTCGAAGGCCGCCGGATACCCTATCACTGCATCGATATTGCCGAGCCGGGCTATAAATATAATGTGTACGAATACCAAAAGGATTTTCTGAAAGCGTACGAAGACATTGTCGCGCGGGGAAAAACGCCGGTGCTTTGCGGCGGATCGGGTATGTACATCGAAGCTGTCATCAAAGGCTACCGCTTGACGGAAGTTCCCGTCGACGAGGAATTGCGCCGGGAGTTGGACAAGAAATCGGATGCGGAATTGGAAGCCTTGCTGGCATCGCTGAAAACAATGCACAATCGTTCGGACACCGACACCCGCAAGCGAATGATCCGCGCCGTCGAAATCGCAAAATATCAGTCGGAGCATCCGCAGACGGAGAGCGAATATCCCGAAATACGGCCTTTGCTGATCGGCGTCGCGTACGATCGCGAAGCGCGGCGTCAACGAATCACGCGGCGGTTGCGGCAACGCTTGGCCGAAGGAATGATCGACGAAGCGCAACGTCTTCTCGACGGCGGTTTGACTTCCGAACAATTGGAATATTACGGTTTGGAATACAAATATTTGGCAAAATATCTGACAGGCGAATTGAGTTATGATGCGATGTTCGAACAACTGAACACGGCCATTCATCAATTTGCCAAGCGGCAGATGACGTGGTTCCGACACATGGAACGCAACGGCGCGCAAATTTTGTGGTTGGACGGGCATGTTTCGCTCGATCAAAAGATTCAGCGAATAAATGGAGGCCTCACCCCCGACCCCTCTCCAAAAGAGAGGGGAGGCGTTAGCCCGGTAACCGACAAGGAGAATCGCTAATAGATGCATTATGTCTAAAAATTCTTCTTCGCCGAATACCGAATTTCCCCTCTCCTTGGGAGAGGGGGGGAGGGGGAGAGGCCTTTTCCCCTTTTTACGGACATTGAGTTTGGTAAAAATTTTAAATGCGCTGCACGTGTATTTATCATATCGAATATCGTCGGCATATTTCGCGCCGGCAAGTTTTGTGTCTAACCTCTCTCCCCGACCCTCTCTCCACAAGAGAGAGGGAGACGCGTTTCCCGACCGGCACGTTGACTGCGCAAGGGCTCCCTCTCCTGTGGAGAGAGGGTCGGGGAGAGAGGTCATATCAAAAACCCGTGTAGCGCGGAAAGCGACGGTTTGGGGTATGCCGTACAGCTTATCGGTCGAACCCGTCAATTTTTGCAATTTGGCTTGTCCCGAATGTCCCGCCGGAACCGGACAATTGACGCGCGCCAAACAGCATCTCGATCTCCGTTTGTTCGACAAACTTCTCGACGAAACCGCTTCACGATTGATATACCTGATGTTGTACTTTCAGGGCGAACCGTATCTGCATCGCAACATTTTCGAAATGATACGTTCGGCCGTCGGGCGAAAGGTATATACCGCCATTTCCACCAACGCGCAATTGATTGACGATGTTCGGGCCGAGCAGACCGTTCGTTCGGGTTTGCACCGCATCATCATTTCCATGGACGGAACGACGCAGGAAACTTACGAGGCGTATCGCCGCAACGGCCGATTGGATAAGGCGCTCGAAGCGATTGCCGCTCTGCGTCGTTGGCGCGAACGGCTGCACAGCGCCACGCCGTACATCGTCGTGCAGTTTATCGTGTTTCGTACCAACCAACATCAATTGAACGAGGTGCGGGCATTCGCAAAGAAAGCGGGCGCCGACAAGGTGGAAATAAAAACCGCTCAATTGTACGACTTCGAAAACGGAAATCCGCTGATGACCGGCATCGATCGCTATTCACGCTATCGGAAAACGAAGGACGGCCGATATGCGATCAAGAACAAATTGCCGAATCGCTGTTTCCGCCTGTGGAGCGGCGCGGTGGTCACCGTTTCGGGCAACGTGGCGCCTTGCTGTTTCGACAAGGATGCCGGAACGGTTTTGGGAAACGTTGCCGAACAACCTTTTTCCGAAATTTGGAAAAACGAGGCGTACATGCGCTTTCGCCAAAGCATTCTCTACAACAGGAAACAGTACGAAATGTGCAGAAATTGTACGGAAGAATAACGAACGGGATTAAATTGTAGTTTTGCATTTCGAAAATGACGAAATTTTCGACTCCAACCCTGCCACCGGTGTTCGGCGGTATATTGTTAAGTTTCGTGCATTTCTTGGTATTACCTGCGATAGACCGAACAGTCTAACCTCGATAGACCGAACAGTCTATCCTCGATAGACCGGGCAGTCTAACCTCGATAGACCGAACAGTCTAACCGGTATAGATGAAAAGATAAAGAATTACCGGGTTTGGCGCGGTCGGATTTTATACGCAAGTGTACCAATCTAAAATCATCAATCAAAAATGTTGTTAACCCGCGATTTAGCGTTTGCATACAATGAATCCGATCGGTTTCGGTTTCCCGATATTACCTGTCGGAAGGGCGAACATTGGTTGATTGCGGGGCCGTCGGGTTGCGGAAAGACAACGTTGTTGCATCTGATGGCGGGGCTGTTGCGTCCCGACAAGGGACATGTTCAAATCGGCGATACCGACTTGACCGCATTAACGCCGTCGCAGGCCGATCGGTTTCGGGGCACCGAGATCGGCATTATCTTTCAGACGCCGCATTTTATCCGATCGCTCACCGTCGCCGAGAATCTTTTGATAGCAATGTATTTGAACGGATTAAAAGAAGACGCGGATCGGGTAAAAAGCCTTTTGACGCAATTGAATATCGGCGAAAAATACCGGTCGAAGCCGAATGAACTGAGTCAAGGCGAATTGCAGCGGTTGTCCATGGCGCGGGCGTTGATCAATCGGCCTTCGGTGATCCTTGCCGACGAGCCGACATCGAGCTTGGACGATGTCAATTGCCGGGAAGCCGTGTCGTTGCTGAAAACACAAGCGGAGGCCACGGGCGTAACGTTGGTGGTGATTTCGCACGATAATCGCCTGTCTTCTATTTTCGATAATGTTGTTCGATTGTAATAGAACGCCGATGACGCGGATCAAACGGATTTCACCTCTGTGGTTCTCGGCGCTTTCTCTGTGGCCCTCTGTGTCACAAAAACATTACACGGAGAATCACAGAGAAGGCACAGAGGGCCACTGAGTAAGTTAATATTTATATGAATATTTTTCGCATCAGCATCAGGAATATAAAAGCAAGACCGTTAACGGCTTTGCTCGGTATCATTTTGTTTGCGACGGGCGTGTTCATCATTTCTTTTTTGCTGTCGGCGAAAGACCAATTGACCTCGCATCTCGAACACAACGTTGCCGGGATCAATCTGGTGGTGGGGGCCAAAGGCAGCCCGATGCAGTTGATCCTGTCGGCCGTTTATCATGCCGACTATCCGACCGGGAACATATCGTACGCCGAAGCCGAACGGCTCGCAAAGCATCCTTTGGTGGCGCGCACCATTCCCATTGCCTTGGGCGACAATTACAAGGGATTCCGTATCGCGGGCACTACCGCCGACTATGCCGAACTTTACGGCGGCGCGTTGCAAACGGGTTCGCTTTGGAACGAAGATTTGGAGGTCGTTCTCGGAGCCAAAACGGCGGCGGCCACCGGGCTGAAAGTCGGCGATCGGTTCAGCGGGGTGCACGGGTTCATCGAGACGGATCACGCGCACGACGAATTTCAATATGTGGTGACGGGCATTTTCAAGGAAACGGGCAGCGTGCTGGATCGTCTGATTCTGACCAACGTAGGCAGCGTGTGGCGAATTCACGACCACGAGGATGAAGAGCACGAGCCGGGCCATGAACATCATGCAACGGAAGCGCATCACGAAAAAGAAATTACCGCATTGCTGGTTTTCTACCGTAATGCGATGGGCGCTGTGTCGCTCCCGCGTTATATCAATCAAAACACCAAAATGCAAGCCGCATCGCCCGCCATCGAAATCAACCGGCTTTTTTCGTTGATGGGTGTCGGCATACAAACACTCGGTTCCGTCGCCTATTTGATCATTTTTATTTCCGGATTGAGTATCTTTGTATCTTTGCTCAACGCATTGAAAGACCGCAAGTATGAATTGGCGTTGATGCGCGTGATGGGCGGAAGCAAAATGCGTATTTTCGCGCTGGTTATCGTCGAAGGATTGACCATAGCCGTTATCGGGTTCTTCATCGGCGCGGTGTTGAGCAAGGCGGCCGCTTTCGGTGTTTCGTTATATACGGAGGACGTATTCCACTACGGCATGAATGCGTTCGCCGACGTGAAAAATGATGTTATTTTGTTGATATGCTCGTTATTGATCGGATTTTCGGCATCCGTTTTGCCTGCCATAAAAGCGATGAAAACCGATATTTCAAAAACATTGTCCGAATGAAAAAATATATTCTTGCCGCAATTTTTATCGTTGCCTGTTGCGCCGTTCACGCTCAGGAAGAAGTGGATTGGAAGACATTGTCGGATGTTACATGGACTCCGAAATATTATGCCGAATACGACGATTATTTCAACATGCCCAAATTCGGCAAAAAGGTCAAGAATTTGGACGGGAAAGAGATCACCGTCAAGGGATTTTACGTGCCCGTCGATCCGTCGGGAACCATGTTTGCGCTGTCCGCCTATCCTTCGAGCATGTGCTTCTTCTGCAACGGCGCGGGGTTGGAATCGGTCATCGAGATCAGGCCCAAGAAGGACGCGTCGGATTTGAAACACGTCGTCACCGACAAATACATTCAACTGAAAGGCCGGCTGAAACTCAATCAATCGGAAGCCGATCATTTGATGTACATCATGGACGAGGCCGAACTGATAAAAGTCATTAAGTAAATCGTTATCAATCATTTCAAAAAATGATACATCTCTTTCTCTGTGGCTCTCTGTGCCTCCTCCGGGGTTCTCTGTGTCCTATTGATGAATCGGGACGCGGAGAGCCACAGAGAAAAAAACGGAGAACCGCAGAGAAACTTAATAAATAGAATAAACTGTTTTTTATCAAGTACTTATATAAACATTGCCATGAAAAGAGTAGCTTTCAAAATGAAATTGAAACCGGGTTGCAAGCAGGAGTATATCAAGCGTCACAACGAAGTGTGGCCCGAAATAGCCGACCTCATCAAACGTTCGGGTGTGAGCGATTATTCCATTTGGCTGGACGAAGAAACCGATATTCTCTTCGCGTCGCAAAAACTGAGCGGCAATGTGTCGTCGCAGGAACTCGGAGCCGACGAAATACAGCAAAAATGGTGGAGTTACATGAGCGACATCATGGAAACCAATCCCGACAAGTCACCCGTGACCATCCCTTTGGAAGAAGTTTTTTATTTGGCGTAAATACTATGCGTCGTAAAACCGTTACCGTAAACATCGGCGATTTGCCGTTGGGGAGCGATTATCCCATCCGATTGCAATCGATGACCAACACCGACACCATGGATACAGAAGCCACGGTGGCGCAGTCGATTCGCATCATCGAGGCGGGCGGCGAGTATGTCCGCATCACCGCTCAGGGAGTGCGCGAGGCCGAACAGTTAGCCGTCATCAAAAAGGAACTGCATCGGCGCGGTTACCGCAATCCGCTGATCGCCGACATCCATTTCAACCCGAAAGCCGCCGAAGCGGCCGCGCGCATCGTGGAGAAAGTCCGGATCAATCCCGGCAACTATGTCGACAAGAAATCGGCCGTTCCGCGCGAATACACCGACGCCGAATACGCCGCCGAGTTGGAGCGGATACACGAACGCCTGTTGCCTTTGATCAATATCTGCAAACAATACGGCACTGCTATCCGCATCGGCAGCAACCACGGTTCGCTGAGCGACCGCATCGTCAATCGTTACGGCGATTCGCCGCAAGGCATGGTAGAGTCGGCCATGGAGTTTTTGCGCATCTTCGAAGCCGAACAGTTCCGGCAGATCGTACTGTCGATGAAAGCGAGCAATGTCCGCGTGGTGATCGAATCGACCCGTCTGCTGGTCGAACGCATGGCGCAGGAAAACATGTTCTATCCGTTGCATCTGGGCGTAACCGAAGCCGGCGAAGGCAACGACGGGCGTATCAAATCCGCCGTAGGCATCGGCGCGCTGTTGGTGGACGGCATCGGCGACACGATACGGGTTTCGCTCACCGAACCTCCCGAAGCGGAAATACCCGTGGCGCTCGACATCTTGCAGGCGTGTCGTTTGCGGATGAGCAAACCCGAATATATTTCCTGCCCTTCGTGCGGGCGCACATTGTTCGATCTGCAAACTGTCGCCGCCAAGATACGGGAGCGTACGGCGCATCTGAAAGGCTTGAAAATAGGCATTATGGGTTGTATTGTCAACGGTCCCGGCGAAATGGCCGATGCCGATTACGGGTACGTGGGCACAGGCCCGGGGAAAGTTACGTTGTACAAGCAACGCGAAGCGGTGAAACGCAACATTCCCGAAAACGAAGCCGTGGAAGAACTCGTAAAGTTGATCAAAGCAAACGGGGATTGGAGGGAAGAGGGAAGAAGTAAGAGGTAAGAGGTAAGAATGAAGAATGAAGAATGTTTCGAGTTTAAAGTTTGAAGTTTAAAGTTTGAAGTTTGAAGTTTCAGGTTATATCTCTCACTGTCAAGGTTTGTACATTTCTTTGGCATCACCTCCCCCCCGACCCCTCTCCACAGGAGAGGGGAGGTGCGCTTTGCACCCGGATCAGCAACTGCGCAAGGGCTTCTCCTCTCCTTGTGGAGAGGGGCGGGGGGGAGAGGTTTGTGGAGGGGTGATGTACAAATCTTGACTGCGCGTAGTACAAGTTCTCAGTGGTTCTCCGTGCTTCTCTGCGGTTCTCTGTGTCCCAACAAATCAAAATCCGTGTAAATCCGCTCAATCTGTGTCATCCGCGTTCCGGTAATCAAAAATCAAAAATCATCAATTAAAAATTGAAAACATATCATTCCATACCCGTCGTATTCAACATCATGGCCAAGCCGTTCGGTGCGGTGTGTAATTTGGATTGCAGCTATTGCTATTATCTCGAAAAGGAAAAGATGTACGACACATCGTCGCGTTTTCGGATGAACGACCGGGTGTTGGAGAAATTTATCGACGAATATAT
>JAVBRP010000294.1:0-5717 GCA_031547815.1 Bacteroidales bacterium
TTTAATTCCGCAAACTTTTTTAGAAATTTTTTGAAGAAATGTTTGGTGTTCCTTCCCGATCCCATTTTCATTCCGAAATATCGATATCAAACCCTTTTCAAAGAACCGCTCTGTTTTTCAAAAGCGGGTGCAAAGGTAAGGACTTTTTCGATACTCCAAAACTTTTTTGCTTTTTTTTTGAACTTTTTTAGATTTTATCTGTTGTCGCTTCACCGGTCGGCTTCCGCTCACCGCTATAACCTCTGTTAATGCGGGCCGTTGCCGTCGATTACTCAAATGATAATCTTGTATCTTCGCCGTGATTTCAATCTACTAACCCGTTTCTTTTTGGAGAAGCGGAACTGCAAAGATACGGCAAGTTTTCGACTTTACAATGTTTTTATTTGTTTTTTTCCTCCGATTATTAGCCACTCGTGAGCATCGTATTGATTGTTCAATCGTTGCCGCGAGAAAATATTTATGAGTGATCATCTCCGGTAATATAGATGCCTTCTGCAATAAAACTCGTACCTCGGTTACTTGACAGGGTGATAATGAAGACGGGCGGATTTGAGCAGTTTTACCGCTTAAATCCGCCCGTCTCAGGTAAAGTGCTTTTACAGCTTAACCTTCGCCAGAATATCGGCCGGTAAATAGAATGTGTCGTTTTTGTCGACATAAACCGTCACCGAGCCAAGATCGACGGGCTTGCCGTTGAGGTATGCCACCGAGCCGAAAGCGCGAACGGTCAAGGTGTTTTTTCCTTTTTTGACGGTAAGTACGGGAAAGTCATTCTTTCCGGTGATTTCGTATGTTAACCCGGCCAGCACGTCGGTATGTTTGGCAAAGACTTTCCGGGTAAGATCGGGCAAAGTCATGTCAAATCCCATCGCTTTGCACAGGTATTCATTGATTTGCGAATTGGTATTCCTGCCTGTGGGATGATTGCCGGACGGGTGATAAGCGGCCAGAAATACTTCTTCGCCGGTGTGGCTTCCGGAGGTGAACCCGAAGCAGGTGCGCGAATTCATGATGTCCACAATGCCGGCTTGAAGGCTCGGCCCGTTGCTTGCTTCGGTGTAATCGCCTATTTTGTAGTCTTTTGACGACAGTAAACCTTTCATTTCTTCGTCGGTAAGCTCGATTTCGGTGTATTGTTTGAAAACGGCTTTGATTTGATCGGGCGGGGTTGTTTTCAATATTTTTTCGAGTCCGTTGCCTGTTTTCTTGTATTGCGACACTGTGCCGAAAAGGTCGGCCAAGCTCGATCGCGAAGTGCTGTTCTTGCAGTTTCTGCGGCCGATGGTAAATCCGCTGTTGCCGTGGTCGGGCAGAATAATAATAGCGGTTTCTCCGTTTTTGCGGGCAAATTCCATGGCGGCACCCACCGCATTGTCGAATGCGATAAATTCGGTGATGCAGGCGATGGGATCGTTGGCGTGGGCGGCATGGTCGACTTCGCTGCCTTCCACCATCAGGAAAAATCCGTTTTTGTTCTTCGACAGCAGGTCGAGCGCTTTACGTGTCATTTCTTCCAACGACGGCACTTTTTGAGGATCGCGATCCAAATCGTAAGGCAACCGCATATTGTCGAACAAGGCCCAAAGTTTTCCACTGCCGCTGTATTTGCGGAAAGCATCCAAATCGCTCTGAACCAAGGTGGTTCCGTTTGCTTTGAAATGCGCTCGGATATCGTCGGTAATCAAATCGTTCCCGCCTCCGAACATGACATCCAAGTTGTTGTATGCCATTTGAGAGGATATATATTTATAATTGGAACGATTGTAATAATGTGAGGAACAGTCGGCAGGAGTGGCGTGCGGAAATTCGCAGGTGACCACCAATCCCGTAGATTTGTTTTGCAGGATTCGTGCGGCTTCCAAAACGGTTACCAACGGTTGGTAAGCCATTGCGGGATCGATCGGATAAAGATCGTCGCCGGGATCGGCAAGCGGATAAGTGGCCACGTTGCCTGCCTGTTGCGGAATTCCCGTCATGTAGCACGAGGTTGTCGGGGCCGAATCGCCGATCGGCGCATTGGAGCAAAAAGTGGACACCGTGCCGCACATATACGGATCGAGATACAGGGCGTCGCCCATCTTGTTATAGGTTTTGAACCATCGCGCAGCCGACACCACGCCGATTGAAGTTCCGTCGGGAATCATCACGATTACGTTTTTGACGGGTTTGACGGTTTCGTATTTTTGTCCCGAAGTTGTATATACTACCGTCGATATAAAAAGAATAAAAACAAGGAATTTTTTCATGCGAATATTACAGGTTTATTGATGTTGTTTTTTTTGATCGGCAAAATTACTGTTTTTACGTACATGTTCGCTTTTTTTTATCTAAGTTTGTGCTTCGACATGTTATACCTTGCACGGCCGGATTTTGTGATTTGTATTGTCTTTCGCTTGCCTTTGCGAGAGAATAATCGCGCCAAGCAAAACCGAGCTTGCCGAAAGTAAAATCATTCCGCTTGAAGTATACATTAATGTCTGTCAAAACATATCCGAACAATTAAAATATTAGTAATAATGTCAAAAGTTTATTTTACCGATTTGAGAACCAAACCGGGCCGCAGTTTATTGGACAAGCTGGAAATTCTGATCCGGAAAGCGGGTATCGAGGAAATCGATTTTGCCGACAAGTTCACCGCCGTGAAGATTCATTTCGGCGAACCGGGCAATTTGTCGTACATACGGCCGAATTACGCCGCCCGCGTGGTGCAATTCCTGCAAAAGAAAAGCGCAAAGGTTTTCCTGACCGATTCCAATACGCTGTACTCGGGTCGCCGTTCGAATGCGGTGGATCATCTGCAAAGCGCGGGAGAAAACGGATTTAACCCGATTGCGGTGCCGTGTCCCGTGATTATTGCCGACGGCCTGAAAGCGATTGATTATCGCGAAATACGCATCGACGGCGAATATTGCAAAACGGCCAAGATAGGGGCTGCCATTGCCGATGCCGACATTATTGTCTCCATGACGCATTTCAAGGGGCACGAGCAGACGGGATTCGGAGGAACGCTCAAGAACCTCGGCATGGGAGCGGCATCGGCAGCCGGAAAATTAGAGATGCATTCGTCGTCGCAACCCGTGATTGCGGTAGAAAATTGTACGTCGTGCGGGCAATGTGTCCAATATTGCGCGTCGGAAGCCGTTACGCTCGACGAAGAAAAGAAGGCGGTGATCGATTACGACAAATGTGTCGGTTGCGGGCAGTGCGTGGCTGTGTGCCAATTCGATGCCGCGCAGGTGGTGTGGAACAATTCGTCGGACATCACCAATTATAAGGTGGCCGAATACAGTCTGGCTGTGGTGAAGGGAAAACCGAATTTTCATATCAGTTTCATCATGAATGTGTCGCCGCTGTGCGATTGCTGGGCAACCAACGATGCCGCCATCGTTCCCGACATCGGCATTGCGGCGTCGTTCGATCCCGTGGCGTTGGATAAAGCGTGCGCCGACATGGTGAACCAATCGGCAGCCAACGTCGGAACTTGCTTGGATGTGCATGAATACGGCACTTTGCGCGGCGAGGACAAATTCAAATTGCTGCATCCCAAAACCAATTGGCGTGTCGGATTGGAACACGGCGAAAAGATCGGGCTGGGAAGCATGGAGTATGAATTGGTGAAGGTGTAATTTCATCATACGAAAATCCTAAAAACCAATAAAATAATATGACAAAGACCGTGATTACAGACGAGTATATGAAGCAAATGTTGGCAACCGTTAAAGGATATACGGTTGTTATTCTCGAGAAAGGGCCGAATTTTGCCGACGCCGGCGCGCAACAAATCATTTGGGAGCACGCGCGTCGGAATTTTTCGTTGCGTGCCGACGGGCTTCTTTCGATTGTTTGCCCGATAAGGGACGAAGGCGATATGGCAGGTATCGGTATTTTTAATGCCGACCCGGATCGGACAAAAGACATTATGGCCGACGATCCCGCAATAAAGGCCGGAGTTTTGATTTATGAAGTTTATCCCACGTACAGTTTTCCGAACGACAGCCTGCCCGAATGAAAAGAGTTCGGGAGATTTGATCGATATGTGAGAATTATGTGGGAACAATACATTAAAGACTTCGTTGCTTACCTGAAAATCGAAAAAGCAATGTCGGCCAACACCATCGAGGCGTATATCGACGATCTCGACAAGTTGCAGGCGTATTTTCGGGAAACGGGTTCGGATGTCGCTCCCGGAGCGGTAACTTCGGCGATGCTTTCGGATTTTCTTGCCCGGATGGGCGAGCGAGGCATGCAGGCGCGTTCGCAGGCACGTATGCTGTCGGGCGTCAGAGCATTTTACAAGTTCTTGCTGATGGACGATATTATCGATGCCGACCCCACGCAGCCGGTCGATTATCCGAAAATCGGCCGCAAATTGCCCGATGTGCTGACCGTAGAGGAGATAGACGCTTTGCTGGCCGCCGTCGATTTGAGCAAACCGGAAGGGCAACGCAACAAAGCGATGCTTGAAACCATGTACAGTTGCGGATTGCGCGTGTCGGAGCTGGTCGGGTTGCGGCTGTCCGACCTCTATTTCAACGACGGATTCATTAAAGTGAAAGGCAAAGGCAGCAAGGAACGTTTGGTTCCCGTCAGTTCGAAAGCCGTTCACGAGGTTGCACTTTATCTGCCCGATCGCGCAAAGTTGCATATAGCGAAAGGTCACGAAGATTTTCTTTTTCTCAACCGCAACGGCAAGGCGCTCACCCGTGTGATGGTTTTCACGATCATCAAAAACTTGGCGGCTGCCGTCGGTTTGCAAAAAAGCATCAGCCCGCACACTTTCCGGCATTCGTTTGCCACGCATCTGGTGGAAGGCGGCGCCGACTTGCGCGCCGTGCAGGAGATGCTCGGGCACGAATCCATTCTTACGACGGAGATTTACACGCACTTGGATCGCAGTTTTTTGCGACAGACGATTGTCGAATTTCACCCGCGGGGGAAAAGATAAAGGCCGTTCGCATCTCTCGCAAAGCACGGCAGTTGCGAAAAGTTGATGACCGGGAGATGCACATAACGTGCCGGCAAAAAACACAATTGTTTTTATTTTCCCGATTGTTAAAATATTATGAAAAAATCCCGTATTTTTGCGCGGGATTCACAACATGCGAAACATGGAAAGATGATCTTAAATATATGATTTGCAATTAATTCGATTTGTAATGGAATATAACACTTCACAAAAAAAATTGATATTACCCGAGTACGGACGCCACGTGCACATGATGGTTCAGTACGCCACGCAAATAAAAAATCGCGATGAGCGAAACATTGCGGCGCATACCATCATCGGCATCATGGGCAATTTGATGCCGCACTTGCGGGATGTCCCCGATTTTAAACACAAATTGTGGGATCACCTGTTCATCATATCCGAATTCAAGTTGGATATCGATGCGCCGTATCCGCCGCCGTCGCCTGCCGAGCTGGTCGAAAAACCGCAAACGGTGCCCTATCCGCAATCGCATATCCGCCAAAAACACTACGGAAAAATTTTGGTCGATATGATTAAAGAAGCGGGAAAAGTGGATGATCCCGAGTTGCAAAACGAGTTGATCCGCCTGTTGGCCACCCAAATGAAAAAAACGTATTCGGCGTGGAATCGCAGCGAACTCAGCAACGAGCAGGTCATTCAAGACCTTTGGGATATTTCCGACGGAAAAATTCTGTTGAATCCCGAACTGGTTCAATTTGCCGATCCCGTTAAAGAATCGGCTCCCGGA
>JAVBRP010000191.1:0-4003 GCA_031547815.1 Bacteroidales bacterium
TCATCCCGATTTCATCCCTAACGGGATGCCGAACGCTTTGGTGATTTATATTTCTACCGATATTTTATCCCTTACGGGATAGCGTACGACCCTAAAGAGAGTTTCGGTATATCGGCACACCGAAACTCACTTTAGACGTCGGGGTAAAAACCATGCTTACGCGAACTGCTATTTACAAATCTCGTGAATCAAATCGTAAGCCCTTTCCTGTTCGTCGGGCGTGGCGCAATAAGTAACCACGATCAACTTCATGCCCGGTTTCCACAGTTGGCGGACGGTATTTTCGATAACCTCCAAATTGCCGACGATACGTGCGTTCAGTACGATTCCCGAACCGGTAAGCGCTTCGACAAACGGAGCGGGCGGATTGGGATCGGGGTCGGTTTCGGCCGAGAATGCGGCATCAACCGTTTTCAGATTGTTGATCAGCGGGAAAATCGGAATTTTGCCCGACCAGTTTCCGCACGAGTGAAGCACCGTGCCGCCGAATGCCCGCCCGATCTTTTCGAACGACGGCAGCGCGCATTCTGCGTATTGTTCGTTGGACAGCATCACGATATTGTCGTCGCTTTGGCCGTATCCCAAGAAGTTACGCGCCGACGCAAAGCCGTGCCCCGGATTTACCAAACGGTCGCCGATCATTTCCTTTTGCTTGGCGGTGAATTCGATGATCAAATCGGCAAGAATATCCAAAAAGAACTTCACCGATTCGGGGTCCGTCAACATATCCATCAACAGATTGGTGTTGTTGACAATCATCGTGGAGACATTCAGCGGCGATTGCGCGTCGCAGAAGCTCATCGGTAACTTTCCTTTCGTTTGGGTCAGAAAAAAGTCGACCATGTTCAATGTATGCTTCCCGATTGCCGTATCGACAATGGGTCGCGGAACGTATTGCAGCACTTCGCCGACGGTTTCGAACTTCGGATGAACGGCGGGCGCTTGTCCTTCGTTCCATATATACTCGGCGCCGTAAGCCGAAGCGCCTGTCCCGATGCCGTACCACGGTTCCAAAAAGTTGGGGATGTCGGCTTTAAAAGCCATGCTTTTTTGCAGGCAGCCCAATTGAAGTTCCAACGAACGCTTCATGTCGCGACAACCGTCGGCAAAAACCTCGGCGGCGCGCATCCGTCGGTAAACGGCTACTCCCGAATCCGCGTTAACAAACGCTTCGGTCTTTTTCAACAGTTCCTTTTCATAATCGGCGTAAGCATCCGCATCGAAGTGTTCGACCGCGATCGGCGCTACGTCCGTTGCCTGCGCATCTCTTTTGTTGACATCAAAACGCATAATTTTTGATTTTTGATTGATAATTTTCGATTGACGACGAGTACAAAATTCGAAACCCAACCCCCAAAACTTTAAACTTCAAACCTGAACCCCGCAGGGCTTGCCGAAGGCAAACTTTAAACTTTAAACTTCAAACATTAAACCTCAAACAATCTCGTCGTTCAGATAATCGCGCCAAACATTTTCGAACCAGTCGTCATTGTCGGGGATGGGGCGCACGGCCGACCAATAGATTTCGCAACCCGACGGCAGGTAACGTATTTCCTGCACCTTGCCGGAGAATCGTCCGTTGTCGGGCGTAAACTTCAGCGCATCGGACAATCCCGGGACGTTGCACGCGCCGTTTTCGTCGTGCACGATACACGAGCCGCGGCTCCCTCCGCCGTCGGCGATGTAATCCTCCATGGCGGCGGCGTATACCTGTTGCGCGATCAACAGATCGACGTTTTCGAACGCGGCAATCAGATCGGCTGGACTTTTCAAAACCGTTTGTTCCGCAATGTCGGCCGCCTGCATCATCGCCCGGTCCTTCACCGCTTTGATGTCGCTTGCTTTGCGGATGTGCGCCGCGTGTTTCGACATCCGGTTGCCGATTTCGGTACGGATTTCCGACACATCGCGCCCCGTTTTGTTACTCAAAAAGCGATGGGCAAGTTCTATTTTCGAAGTGACGGAACGTTCGGTGATCTTCGCAAAGTCGGCATCCGGCAACGGATCGTCGGCATACCTCTTCGCGATGTACCCGGCCGCGCGTGTACTTCCGACTTGGCCCGAATTCAACGCGCTGCCGCCGGGGCGATACACTCCGTGCGTTCCCGCTACTTCGCCTGCCGCAAAGAGATGCCGCACATCGGTTTCCCACCAACAATTTACGGCCAACCCGCCGTTGTTGTGCTGCGCGCAAACGGCAATCTCCAACATTTCTTTCGTCAGATCGATACCGTTGTTTCGGTACAGTTCGACGGCGGGCCGGTTGAGATGCATCAGCCGTTCGATCGGCGCGGATTGGAATGCGCCCGATTTTTTCAGATACGTATACGACTCCTCGCCCAAGTTGCCGAAGTCGGGCCGAAGTGCGGAAGGATTGTGCAGAAAATCCAGAAACACGCGCCGTCCTTTGTTTTGTATTTCATGATGCACCAAAATATCGATGAGCGAAGATGCGTAATTCTCGATCTTTCGCGAATCGAAAGGCCATTGATAGCCTTTCAGGAAAATGCCGTCGAGCATCGTCCGGGCATCGGGATAATACTCGTCCAAAAATTCGTGTGCATCGCCGCCGTCGGCATCGGTCGATACGTAGCGCGGAAGCACCTGCTGATAGCTTCCCGAAAGGTTCCAGCGAAACTTGACCGACGCGATGCCGTACTGCCATTCGGTGAGGTTACGGCCTTTGGCGCCCGCCTCGAAAGCAATGCCGCTCGCGCCAGTTTGACTTTCGGGGTACACCGACCGGGAATACAGCCCTGCGGGGCCTCCCGTGGCGAAAATAACGTTGGTGCAGTTGAAAAGAACGAACATATCGTCCGCATCGTTCAAGCACGATTTGTTCAATGCCAGCAAGCCTTTGCAAGCGCCGTTGTCGGTGACGATCCCGATTACCTTATACCCGTCGAAAATGCGGATATTCTTCGCCTTCACCCGCGCTTCCAACCGTTCGGTCATGAACCGCGACGTCAGCGGCCCGGCGCTCGTCGCTCTCTGACGGGGATCGTGGTCGGTTTTGTAGCCGACATACTCGCCGTATCGGTTGTGCGGAAAAGGAACGCCGATGTCGGCCAACTTGCAGAAACACCGAGCCGAGAGGGCCGCTTCGCACAACGCCAGATCGCCGTGCATGCAGCCGCCGTCAAAAAAAGTGCGGGCCATATCGAGTACGCTGTCGGCGCCGCCGCCCGCAAGCGTCAATTTATAATACGTCTGCTTGTCCGAACCCGTATTACGGCTCGTTCCCATATCGATACCCTCGGTAATCACGGCAATATCCGTCTGCCCGAAGTCGAACAGACGATCGGCGGCATTGAACCCCGCCGCGCCGCTTCCCACCACCGCCGTATTGAACGAAAACACGGCGATACGCCGGCCTTGAATGTTGATGACGCTTTGTCGCATAAAAAGTCTTTTTTCAACCCTCCCCCCTTCCGAACGAAGGAACAGCAAGTTTTATAAAACTTATGAACCGTAAAAGTATAAAAAAGTATTGATCGAAAAAATGTGTCGAAAATGATTAATTCTTTTTCATAGGTACTATGAAAGTGGAGCGGATGTTCAGTTTTTTTCTTCCGTACTTTTTGGGCGCCAATAGGCATGGAAGAAGAAGCCTCGAAAACAGTACTTTATTTTGGCTAGCGCCTCAAAAAAAACGAATCATTATAAAATATGCCGGCGAGAAATCCTCTAATATGCCAAGCTATTATTTGTCATGTATCCGGTGACGCCAAAACGATATTTTGAATGAGCGTTGCTTCGATGAGCGAAATAATAAGGCTTGAAAATAAACATGTAATCCTTCTTCGGGATTGATTTCAATCCGGTCTTGTAATAGTGTTTATGCGATCAATACCCCAGGGTGCATTTTCAACATCATTCCCGATCAGCCGATTTTCCTTATCTTTGGCTTCTTTTTCGATAAGTTTTTTTTTGATGAGCATAACCATTTTAGGAATCGAATCGTCGTGCGACGACACTTCGGCGGCAGTTGTCCGCGACGGAT
>JAVBRP010000217.1:0-8062 GCA_031547815.1 Bacteroidales bacterium
CTCTTTGAGGCAGGGGCGAAATCGACTTTTTGCACAGCCTCATCTTGTAAACCCGAACCAACCGATCGTCAAATAAAAAAACAAACCGGCAACATGTTACGTCAATACATTTTTTCCGTAATCCTTTGTTTATCCGTATGCGCATCATCGCTTCATGCCGCAAAAGTCGATACCCTAACGACATTCAGCACGGCGATGAACAAACCGATCAAAGCGGTGGTGGTCACTCCCGATCGCTATTCGAAAGACAAAGCGCTCCCCGTGGTTTATCTGCTCCACGGCTACGGCGACAGCTATTCGGGCGGCTGGATAAAAAAAGGTAAAGGATTCGAAACGTTGGCCGACCTGCACCAAATGATCATCGTTTGCCCCGACGGAGGCGTCGGCAGCTGGTATTTCGACAGCCCCGTCGACAAAAATTATCGATACGAAACGTATATCGTCCGGGAATTGGTTTCGTGGGTCGACAAGAACTATCGTACCATCGCCTCGCCGAAAGGTCGCGGCATCACGGGTTTGAGCATGGGCGGACACGGCGCGTTGTATCTCGCCTTCAGAAACCAAGATGTATTCGGAACTGCGGGCAGCATGAGCGGCGGCGTGGATATTCGCCCGTTCCCGAACAATTGGGAGTTGGCCAAACGTTTGGGATCGTATGCGGAATATCCCG
This sequence comes from Bacteroidales bacterium, assembly GCA_031547815.1. Lineage (GTDB taxonomy): Bacteria > Bacteroidota > Bacteroidia > Bacteroidales > UBA4181 > JAIRLS01. Next base: position 671 of record JAVBRP010000217.1, read on the forward strand.
ACAACTGGGAAAAGAACACCGTGGTGAATATGTTGCATTTGCTCACACCCGGCTCGTTGGCGTTGATCATCGATTGCGGTTCGGGCGATTTTTTCTACAAAGTAAACTGCCAATTGCACGAAAAACTGTCGGATCGGAACATACCGCACGATTTTATTTCCCGTCCCGGCGTGCATAATTGGGATTATTGGAAAAACGCCGTCAAATATCAGTTGCTGTTCATGTCCGATTTCTTTAATAAGCAAGCATTCGATGCAAAATAATTGTAACTTTGACAAATGAAATTTTATGTCGGCACATCGGTTTGGGGAGGTTTTGACGACCTTGAATTTTCGGAGTGGACTATTCCCTTTTTTGAACAAGCGCGACAAGGTAAATTTGTCATAGTTTTGTCGGATGTGACAATCGGAGAATTGCAAAAAGCGCCCGAAATTGTTCGCAATTTGCCTACAACCATACCTCCCGATTATTTGGAGCTAATATCATTAACCAATGAGCATCTTTCATTAGCTGATAAGTATGTGGAAGAAGGCGCTTTAACTTCCAAATACCATTCCGATGCACAACACATTGCTATATCAAGCATTCTAAAAGTTGATAGTTTGGTGAGTTGGAATTTTAAACACATGGTCAATTTTTTTCGTATCCGACAGTATAATTCGATAAATTTGAAATATGGATACGGAACAATCGATATCAGAACACCTAAAGAAGTAACCTATGAAAACGAATAAAAAAACGGAAAGTAAATTTCATGCAGTTGATTTTATGCGTGAAGTCAGGAAAGAATTAACCGAACAGTTTTTTCAAGACAAACAAAAATATTTGGATTTTTTGAAAAAATCGATGGACGATTTTAAGCGAAAACAAAAAGAAGTATACAGTTAATCCGGTCTGCCGACAAATCCGTGGGGATATTCCGGTGTTTTATAAAACATTTTCAATATGAAATACTTGTATAGTTTTATCATTTTAGTATTTTCGGCAATCCTGATGGCAGGTTGCGGCCCTCGGGAACAAGTCCCCGCCGCCGGGCCGTCGGTCGTTTCCGAAAGACCCGAAGCATTGACCGACAAGGAAATTGCCGGAAAGAAATTGACGCCCGAAATACTTTGGAAATTCGGCAGAGTGGGCGAATATGCGGTGTCGCCCGACGGCAAAACCGTGGCATATACCGTAGCGCGTTACAGTTTAGCCGAAAACAAAGGCCGAACCACCGTTTGGACTGTTCCCGTAAGCGGCGGCGAACCGACTTGCCTCACGGCCGACATTTCTTCAAGCTGCTTCGGCTTGCGTTGGCATCCGGGCTCCGGGCGGGTCGCCTTTCTCAACGCAGCTTCGGACGACGTGCAGATTTGGGATATGAACCCCAACGGCACCGACAGGCGGCAAATATCGTACATCGAAGGCGGAGTCAACGGCTTCGAATTCTCTCCGAAAGGCGACGCGGTGATGTTTCTGAAAAATGTTCCCGTGAAGGGAAATCCGCACGATCTCTATCCCGACCTGCCGCAGAGCAATGCCATTGTGGCTGACGACTTGATGTACCGCCATTGGGACAGCTGGACCGACTACACCGTAAGCCACATTTGGGTGGGAGGCATCGAGAACGGCGTGTTGAAGCAGGGCCGCGACATCATGGAGGGCCAACCTTTCGATGCTCCGTTGTCGCCTTATTTCGACGGTGCGGAAATTGCATGGAGCCCCGACGGAAAGTTCATCGCGTACACCTGCAAAAAGCTGAAAGGCAAAGAATACGCGCTGAGTACCAATTCCGATATTTATGTGTACGACATCGAGAACGGAACAACCCGAAACATCAGCGAAGGAATGCCGGGCTACGACAAATATCCCGTTTTTTCGCCCGACGGAAGCATGATCGCCTTCCAAAGCATGGCCACTCCGGGCTACGAATCGGATAAGGAACGTTTGATGATCTACCGCACGGCAACGGGCACAACGGAAGACCTTACCGCACGTTACGACAACGGCGCTTCGAGTTTCGTGTGGTCGGCCGACAGTCGCCACATCCGTTTCATCAGCGGCGTGCGCGCCACCTACCAAATATATACGGTGGATGTAGCCGACAAAAAGATCAAACCCGTTACCGAGGGTCGCCACGATTACACGGGCATGGTGCCGGCCGGGAACGAATTGGTCGGCGGCAGAATGTCGATGAGCGCGGCTACGGAATTGTTCCGCATCGATCCGCAAACGGGCGACGAACATCAATTAACGTTCACCAACAAAAATATTTATGATGTCATCAAATCGGGCAACATTGAGGAACGGCAAGTAAAAACCGGCGACGGCAAGGATATGCTCGTTTGGGTAGTCTATCCGCCCGATTTCGATCCTTCGCGGAAATATCCCGCGTTGCTGTATTGTCAGGGCGGCCCGCAAAGCGCCGTCAGCCAGTTTTTCTCCTTCCGATGGAATCTGCAATTGATGGCGGCGAACGGTTATATCGTGGTTGCGCCCAATCGTCGCGGACTGCCTACATTCGGAAGCGAGTGGAACCGCCAAATATCGGGCGATTACGGCGGACAGAACATGCGCGATTATTTGAGCGCCATCGATTCCTTGAAAAAGGAACCGTTTGTCGACGAAAACCGCTTGGGCGCCGTCGGAGCAAGTTACGGCGGGTTTTCGGTATATTGGCTGGCGGGGCATCACGAAAAACGTTTCAAGGCATTTATCGCGCATTGCGGCATGTTCAACTTCGAAAGTCAGTACGGAGCCACCGAAGAATACTGGTTCCCGAACTTCGATCTCGGAGGGCCGTATTGGCAAAAACCGCGCCCGAAAAGCTACGATTTCTCGCCGCATCTGTCGGTCGACAAGTGGGATACGCCCATTATGGTGATGCACGGCGGACGGGATTTTCGCGTACCTTACACCGAAGGATTGCAAGCCTTCAATGCCGCCCAACTGCGCGGAATACCGAGCCGGTTGGTTCTGTTTCCCGACGAAAGCCATTGGGTGCTGAAACCGCAAAACGCAGTGTTGTGGCAACGCGAGTTTTTCGGATGGCTGGATAAGTGGCTGAAATAAATGAAGAATGATCAAATAAATCCCGAAAAACATGATACGAACAGTTGTTACACCCGAAACCGTCAATTTACAATTGAACGTGTCCATCCCTCAAAACTATGTAGGCAAAAAGGTGGAAATATTATTGTATGTATCCGATGAAGTAAAAGAGGAACCGGCCCATTTGAAGAAAAAGCTCAAACCGTCCGATTATGCAGGTATTCTTTCGACTAAAGATGCCGAGGTATTATTAAAACATGTCGAAAAAAGCCGAAACGACCGGGAACGCAATATTTGATGGACACGAATGTGTTGATTCATTTTTTATCAAAGGAATTTTAAAAAATAAGTGTGACAAATAGAAATTAAAAATCTCCTCAGTGTTTCTCAGCGAACCCTCAGCGCAACTCAGTGTAACTATTTCATGACACTGAGTTGCACTGAGAAGCCACTGAGTTACACTGAGACTAAAAATAAATCAAAAATATAAAATGGTAAAATACAAAAGCGTATTATTGAAATTAAGCGGTGAAGCCTTAATGGGCGACCAACCCGCGGGAATCGATACCGGTCGGTTGATGGAGTATGCCGAACGCATCAAGGAAGCGGCTGCGATGGGCGTTCGCATCGGTATCGTTTTCGGAGGCGGTAATATTTTCAGAGGTTTGAAAGGCGTCGATAAAGGCTTCGACCGCGTGAAAGGCGACTACATGGGTATGCTTGCCACCGTGATCAACGGTTTGGCCATTCAGTCGGCGTTGGAAAGCGCGGGCGTTAAAGCGCGCCTGTTCACGGCCATTCGTATGGAACCTGTGGGCGAAGGGTACAGCAAGCCCCGCGTGATGGAAGCGCTCGACCGCGGCGAAGTGGCGATTTTCAGCGGCGGTACGGGCAATCCGTATTTCACCACCGATACCGCATCGGCATTGCGCGCGGTGGAAATGGAAGCCGAAGTATTGCTGAAAGGTACCCGCGTGGACGGCGTCTATACCGCCGATCCCGAAAAAGACCCGACGGCCGTTAAATACCATACGCTTACATTCGACGAAGCCTACAACCGTAACTTGAAAGTGATGGATATGACTTCGTTCACTATGTGCAAGGAAAACAACATGCCTATCATCGTGTTCAACATGAATAAGGAAGGCGAGTTGAGCCGCGTGTTGCGAGGCGAAAACGTAGGGACGATCGTTCAATAGTAGAGACAGGGCATGCCCTGTCTTTACTACCGAACGTCGGATATGTAACATTTCACGTCGAATATCCGTATAAGTAAACATCCGGATTAAAATATCAAGATGAAGAGTTACAGGAAAGAATTGTGGTTCGAAACACCGACGCGTCGCGGTTTCGTGAACATTACGCCCGAAGTCAGGCAATGCTTGGCCGAAAGCGGTATCAAAGAAGGGTTGCTGTTGGTAAATGCCATGCATATTACGGCAAGTGTGTTCATTAACGACGACGAGAGCGGACTTCATCACGATATGGAATTGTGGTTGGAAAAGCTTGCTCCCGAAAAACCGCACAATCAATATCGGCATAACACCTACGAAGACAATGCCGACGCGCATTTGAAGCGTTCGATCATGGGTCGCGAGACGGTGGTGGCCGTCACCTGCGGCGAATTGGATTTCGGGCCGTGGGAACAAATTTTTTACGGCGAATTCGACGGGAAACGGCGTAAACGTGTTTTGGTAAAAATCATCGGAGAATAATCATGTTCAGCTAATCATCATTTGTCGTGAAGAAACTTATTATCATCGGCATTTCGTTCATTTTCGGCGTCACTTTTCAAGCGAAAGCGCAAACATTAGATGATGCCGTTCAATATTTGCAGCAAAAGAACTATGCTTCCGCCAAGGAAATATGCGATAAACTGCTTGCCGAATCGGCGAACGATGCGGCAGTCCTGGCAGTGCGGTCGCTTGTATACACGGCTACGGGCAAATACGAACAAGCCGCGCAGGATGCGGATAAGGCGCTTTCGGCGAACAATGCTTCCGACCGGGCGCATTACGCCAAAGCCGAAGTTTTGTATTACGGAAAGAAGGATTACAACGAAGCCTTGCAGGAATATGACGCCGCCATACGCTCCAATGCGCAAATGACGGAGGCATACGCCGGAAAAGCGCGCGCAAATATGGGCTTGCAGAATTACAAAGAAGCATTGAAGGTTACGGAAGACGCCTTGAAAACCTTTCCGAATAATCCCGAATTGCACTACACGCACGGCTTATTGAACTTTCAACGCGAAAAGTTTAAAGCGGCCGTTGAAGATTACGATAAGGTGTTGTCGATCAATCCGAAATGGAATACGTTTCAAGTCCATCTGAATCGAGGGCTTGCCAACGACGCAAACATGAAACCCGACTTGGCCATTCAGGATTTTTCGAAAGCCATTGCCGCCGATCCCAACAATTCCGCGGCATATATTGCTCGCGGCAACGCACGCTACGCCGACGGACAATACAAGGAGGCCGTCGAAGATTTCAAGAAAGCGGAAATATTGAATCCGAACAATTCGGTGATTTCCTACAACATCGGCATGGCCTATTATAAAGACGAAGACAAGGCTTCGGCGTGCAAATATTTCCAGAAATCGTGCTCGCAAGGCAACAACAATGCCTGCAAGATGGTAGTGCTGAACTGTTCCGACAGAAAAATCAATTAAGTAAGAGGTAAGTGGTAAAAAACGCTTACCTCTTACTTTTTACCTCTTACCTCTTACCTACTTTTTAGACTAATTCTAAAATAGCCCGGAGAAGCTAAAAAACCGGCAAAAATTATTTTCGATACAAAAAAAGCATTTACATTTGTCCGAAAGTTTCTAATCATAAAAATATACGAAAATGGCATATTTAATAAGTGACGACTGCACCGCTTGCGGTACCTGTATCAGCGAGTGTCCGGTGGAAGCAATATCGGAAGGCGACATCTATAAAATTGATCCCGATGTATGTACCGATTGCGGAGCTTGTGCTGATGTTTGCCCCGTAGAAGCAATTCATCCCGCATAAGTATTTTTTTGACGGTTGTCGAAAAAATAAAGAGCCTGCTTCGTGCGGGCTTTTTTGTATTATATGGTGTTGCCGGTCAATGAATTTTGCAAAAATAAATAAATTTATTCCCCAACCGATACATCAATTCGTAACATTCTGTATTTTCGCAACTTTTATAAGTATCATTTTGTTTTCGTTATTTAAATAAATATCCGGGTTTGACATGAGGAAATGGAGAACGGACGATTCGGTGGAATTGTACAATATCGGCGGATGGGGATTGAATTACTTTTCGGTCAACGATAAAGGTAATGTGATCGTTACCCCGAAAAAAGGCGGTGCGAGCGTCGACTTGAAAGAGGTGCTCGACGAGTTGCAGCTTCGCGACGTGACTACGCCTATATTGCTGCGGTTTCCCGATATTCTGGACAACCGTATCGAGAAGATTTTCAACAGTTTCAAGGTGGCTTCGGAGGAATACGGCTACGAGGCGCAGAACTTTATCATTTATCCGATCAAAGTGAACCAAATGCGTCCGGTGGTGGAAGAAATCGTGAGCCACGGCAAGAAATTCAATATCGGGCTGGAGGCGGGTTCCAAACCGGAGCTGCACGCCGTGTTGGCCATCAATACCGACACCGACTCGATGATTATTTGCAACGGCTACAAAGACGAGGATTATATCGAATTGGCTTTGTTGGCGCAGAAAATGGGTAAACGCATTTTTATTGTGATCGAGAAGCTCAACGAACTGAAATTGGTGGTGTCTATGGCCAAACGGCTGAAAGTAACCCCCAATGTCGGCATTCGCGTTAAATTGGCGAGCATCGGGAGCGGCAAGTGGGAAGAATCGGGCGGCGACGGCAGCAAATTTGGGCTGAATTCGAGCGAACTGCTGGAAGCGTTGGATTTGCTCGAACGGAAAGATATGAAACATTGCCTGCGGTTGGTGCATTTCCACATCGGCAGTCAGGTAACCAAGATACGTCGCATCAAAAACGCTTTGCGCGAAGCAGCTCAATTTTATGTGCAGCTTCGTTCGCTGGGCTATAATGTCGATTTTGTCGATATCGGCGGCGGATTGGGCGTCGATTACGACGGCACGCGATCGGCGGTCAGCGGAAGCAGCATCAATTACAGCATTCAGGAATATGTGAACGACTCCATTTCGACCATTGTGGATGTCAGCAACAAAAATAATATTCCGCACCCGAACATCATTACCGAATCGGGGCGGTCGCTCACGGCGCACCACTCGATACTTGTGTTCGAGGTGTTGGAAACTACCACTTTGCCGTCGTGGAACGATGACGACGAAGTGTCGCCCGACGATCACGAATTGGTACGCGACCTGTATTCC
>JAVBRP010000102.1:0-5185 GCA_031547815.1 Bacteroidales bacterium
GACGCGAAAAAGGCGGCGTCATGACGGGCTTCACCGACAATTACATCAAGACGGAAGCGCCGTACGACGCCCGTATGATCGGAAAATGCGTCGCGGTGACACTCGAAGGCATCGGCGAATCGAGAAATGCGAGGGGAAAGGCAGATGCAGTTATTGGCTTTAAATAAAATTGTAACTTTGTAAAATGGATAATAAGAAAAAACAACAATTGAAAACCGACTTTTTAAATTTAATTCAAAAAGAAGTGGCCGGTTTTAGCAAATCCGTTTCAACAGACAAAGGCGATTGGGTTGTAAAGGGTTTTATTGATATAGCAAAAAACATCTACACCATATCCGTCGATACGAAAGTCATTTCCAAAATCATGGAGTTGTTGATATTTCCAAATATTTGTGTATTTGCGGAAAGAAATAATTTCAAAATGATTTTGAGCAAAGAACAGAACTTTTATCCGGACATTACGTTTGTTGACAAAAACGGTCACAAATATGCCGTTGACATAAAAAGCACTTATCGGAAAGATAAAAAGTCTGTTAATGGTATGACATTAGGGGCTTTTACGGGATATTTTCGAGACAGAAAAAGTTCCAAAAATATAACTTTCCCTTACGATGATTTTGTCGGGCATTTTGTACTGGGAATCATCTACACAAGAGCAGATGATGTGGTTGACGAACGAAAGATATATGGATTGAACGATTTGCAAAAAATCACATCCGTTGTAAAAGATTTTGACTTTTTTGTTCAGGAAAAATACAAAATAGCTATTGACCGTCCGGGCAGTGGAAATACAAAAAACATAGGTGGAGTTACAAATATTGACCAACTAAAAACCGGAGAAGGTCCTTTTGCCAAATTGGGTGAAGAAATTTTCAATGATTATTGGATGTTTTATTTGACAAAAGATATGGCACAAGCAGCCGAATTACCGAATCCGTTTTATGCAAATCTGAGACAATATAAGGTATTTAAAAACATAGAATAAATGCTGTTATTTGATTTAGCTGAACTTGAAGTTGCAGCGAAGTTTCCCACAACAAGGTACCAAGGGAGTAAGCAGAAGTATATTGATTGGATTTGGCATTGTATTCGGCAAATTCCTTTTGAAACAGCACTTGATGCTTTTGGCGGAACAGGCTGTGTTGCACATTTTTTAAAAAAACAAGAAAAAACTGTCACTTACAATGATATTCTAAAATTCAATTCCGTTATTGGGAAAGCACTGATAGAGAATAACACTGAAAAGATAAATCAAGAAGATCTATCTTTCATACTCCATAAACATCCTGAAATTTCATATCCAAGCTTTATAGAAGAAACCTTTCCCGGAATATATTTTACAGACGAAGAAAACCGTTGGTTAGATGTCGTTATTACAAACATTCGACGCATCGAAAACAAGTACAAACAAGCCGTCGCATACTTTGCGCTGTTTCAATCTTGCATCATCAAGCGTCCTTATAACCTTTTTCATCGGAAAAATTTATATGTTCGCATGCAGGACGTTGAACGCAGCTTTGGCAACAAAACGACATGGGATACACCGTTTGTAACTCATTTCAAGAATTTCATCGCAGAAGCGAATAACGCTGTTTTTTCAAACGGAAAAACCAATGTTTCCTTAAATGCAAACGTATTTGATTTGCCCAACCGGTACGATTTAATCTATATTGATACGCCTTACATTTCCGAAAAAGGTGTTGGTGTTGATTATTTAGATTTTTATCATTTTTTGGAAGGAATTGTAAATTATGATAGTTGGAGTAATTTGATAGATGAAAAAAGCAAACACAAGCGACTGAAACTAACCGGTTCCGATTGGACAAATCCTCAAAAAATAGAATATTCTTTCGAAAGATTAATCAATCAATTTCGAGACAGCACAATGGTTATTTCTTATCGTTCGGATGGAATCCCAAGCATTGAAAGAATTGTTGGTTTTTTGGAAGCTAATAATAAATCGGTAACAATCCATAAAAGTCGTGTGATGAAATATGTTTTGAGTACGAAAAAATCGACAGAAGTATTGATAATAGGAAAATAATCTGAACATTATATATTATGTTGAACGAAATAAAAAATCTGTTTTTACACGAAGCGCGCGCCATCGAGAATATTCCCGTTACCGATGCCTATACCGACGCTTTGGGCCTCATATATCACGCCGTCCACGAAAATGCGGGTAAAGTGGTGGTAAGCGGCATGGGCAAAGCCGGACAAATCGCCGTCAGCATCGCCACCACATTCAGTTCCACCGGAACGCCGGCCGTATGGCTTCATCCGGCAGATGCGCAGCACGGCGACCTCGGCATATTGTGCAAAAACGATGTGCTGCTGCTCATCTCCAATTCGGGGCGAACCCGCGAAATAGTCGAATTGGTGGCATTGGCCAAAGGGCTTTGGGCGCATGTGCCCGTTATCGTCATCACCGGAAATCCCGAAGGCGAATTGGCGCGCCGGGCGGACGTTTGTCTCTATACGGGCAATCCCGCCGAAGTATGCCCGCTGGGACTGTCGCCCACCACGTCGACCACCGTCATGAGCGCCATAGGCGACGCGCTGGTGGTGCAAATGATGAAACGCATCCGATTCGACAGGTCGGAATACGCCAAACGCCACCACGGCGGCTATCTCGGCCAAAAATCGAGAGGCGAAACGATGTAAACGGCATGATTTATATTACTCGCGGGCAAATTTTATTTGTCGGGAAAAAAGAATTGTATTTTGGAACATAATGATCGGGAAAACGTTACAAGTGAGTATTTTTCATACGATATATCGATCGCAACATAATATTTTTCACATATTTAAATAACAGGCGACAACATGGATGAAAATCAAAAAACGGAAAAGATAATCGGCTTACTGAAGACGAAATCCATCCTGAAACAAAAAATATTCGACAATACGTACGAAACATTCACGATGCTGAAAGATGTATTGGCCGAAGTGGCGCGCGAATTCAATCCTCCGTTGATGGGAATGGACAAGCGGGTAACGGTGGAGTATACCGACCGGGGCATGTTTGAGGCTCAACTGAAAGTGGCGGGCGACATGCTGGTGTTCAGCATGTTTACCAATGCGTTCGAATTTGACCGCAGTCACTCTATTTGGAAAAATTCGTACGTGGAAGAAAATCCGTACAGTTCCATTTGCGGAATGATCACCATCTACAATTTTCTGAACGATTCGTTTCGCTACAGCCGCACGGGCGACTTGGGGTATCTGATCGCCCGGATGTTCGTCAATCGCGATTTCCATTACTTTGTGGAAGGAAAACAGCAGATGAACAACTGGGTGAACCATTTCGGGACGGTGAAAATCTCCCGCGATATTGTCCGCGAAATCGTGGAATCGGCAGTGCTGTACACGCTGAATTTCGATTTATTGGTGCCGCCGTACGATTCAATAAAAATCATCACGCTCGAACAGATGAATTTGAAAATCGATTCGGCAAGGTTCCAAACAGGCAAGCGGCTCGGTTTCACATTCAATTCGGACGACGTTTCCGCGCAATTGAAAAACGGGAAATAAGCATCCGCTCCGAAAAGTCGTTTTGCCCTAAACCGAGCCTGCAAGCTCAACAATGTCAATCCCCTGCCTTAAAAGGGAACCCTCGTATACAGCGCTTTGCGAAAGTCCCCTTTAGGGAACCGCAGCCCTGAAAGGGCAAGCTCGACGAAGTCATTTAGGGGCAAAACGGCTTTTCGGAGCAGACTCAATCTTGAAATTTTGAATCTTGAATAACAAACGAAAAACCTTAAATTGTAACGGACGGTTGATCTGCATCGACAAACCGTTGATCATGGGCATCGTCAATATCACGCCCGATTCATTTTTCGACGGCGGCAGCTATCGTACGGAAGCCGAAATACTCGGCCGATGCGAAACCGTTATCGACCAAGGCGCCGACATTATCGACATCGGCGCTGTTTCGACGCGTCCCGGAGCGCAAGCCGTCAGCCTCGAGGAAGAACGCAGGCGGCTGGAATCGGCGCTCGGCCCCATCAGAAAGCGGTTTCCCGATGCGCTCGTCTCCGCGGATACTTATCGCGCGGAGATTGTCCGCAGCGTGGCGGCCGACTACGGCGCGGATATTATCAACGACATATCGGGCGGCGATTTCGATCCGGATATGTTCGCTGCGGTTGCCGCGCTGAACATACCGTACGTTCTGACGCACATCAAGGGAACGCCCGATACCATGCAAAAAAATCCGGTCTACGACGATGTGATGACCGACATTATTCGCTTCTTCTCCGAACGGGTGCAACGGTTGCGCGCATGCGGCGTAAAGGACATCATTATCGACCCCGGATTCGGGTTCGGAAAAACCGTCGAGCACAACTACGAAATTCTTCGCCGCCTGAAAGACTTGGACATCTTCGAGATGCCCGTATTGGCAGGCGTTTCGCGAAAATCGATGATCTGCAAACTGCTCGAAGTCGATGCAAAACACGCATTGAACGGCACCACGGCCGTCAACATGCTGGCATTGATCAACGGCGCCGATATTTTGCGGGTGCACGATGTGAAAGAAGCTGCGGAATGCATCAAAATAGCGAAAGCATATCAACATAGCGGAAACTCGGTCGGAGTCTTATCGGTATAACACTGCGGTTTGAAATTGTCATTATTCGCAACCGAGGAAAAACTTTTGCAAAAAAATGATCATTATTACATAAATATCCCGTATATTTGCATACCAAACAGTATGTTATTGCCATCAATCGATCATGATATCCAAAAGTGAAGACACCCGTGAACACATCATTTCCGTAGCCTTTGAACTATTTTTGACAAAAGGCTACAAGGAAGTAACTATGAGCGAATTGGAGAAAGCTACGGGACTTACGAAGGGTGCATTTTATCATCACTTTAAAGACAAGTTGGAAATTTTCGAAGCGGCAGTGTCGGGAAAAATAGCGCGAATGCGGTTCCGCCCCGATGCCGAGCGGCTCAAGAGCGGCTCCCTGCGCGAGTTTATCGGATCGTATGTGGAGCATAACGAGAAAGTAGCGCGCTATCTGCTGAATAACCTGCACATCAATTATGCCGATCTGCAGTTTTCCAACATCGTTTCGGATGTGATGACTTACATGCCGGGTTTTAAGGAAGAAATCATCAAAATGACTTCGGAAGAACTCAATATGTGGGAAGGCGTCATTTACAGAGCGAAAGAAAA
>JAVBRP010000295.1:0-4510 GCA_031547815.1 Bacteroidales bacterium
ACGGCGAAATTGAAATGCGCATTCTCCTGCGCGTCGGGGTCGAAATCCATTTGCGAAGCCGACGAGAACGCCAATCGCGCCTTTTGCTTGTCGCCCGTTTTGACGTAACAATCGCCCAAGTGGCACAAAGCATTTTGCCCCATCGAACTTGCGCTGTGCGACGCCCGTTCGAAATACTTGATCGCGTTGTTGCAGTCGCCCGTTTGGTAATAAGCATAGCCCAATTGATAATAATCTTCCACCGACGGGCTTTTGCTCTTCACGTAACTTTCCAGATAAGGAATCGCCTCCTTGAACCGATTCAAGCGATAGTACGATTCGCCCACCACGCGGGTCACCTCGTCCTTACGCTTGGCATTCACCGAATCCAGCATATTCGGCGCGTATTCGATCACTTGCTCGTATTTCTGTTGCAGGAAATAGATTTGCGATATGTAATACGGAGCAATACTCGCGAAAGTATCGTCGCTGCGCAATTTCAGAAAACCCTGCAATGCGGTTTCGTAATTTTTGTCGATATAATTAATGTGCGAATAATAATAAAGCGCCGGCGTGGCGTATTTCGAATCGCCGTCCTTGATTTGATAGAACGAAGCGCGCGCTTTGATATTGTCGTGCTCCATGAAATAGCTGTGCCCGAGCATGAAATGATATTCCGTCGCCTGGTTGCGATCCAACTCCCGCGGCGAAACCATTTCGAAACGTTCGATCGCCTTTTTGTACTTCTTATTATTATAATGGTAGCGCGCCATACGGAAATTGGCCACGGGCGTTTTCGGATTGTCGGGGTTGTCGCTGATGAAACGCTCCAACAAGCTTTCCGCATCGGGCTGATTCAACTCCATGGCGCACAATGCGGTGTAATATTGAGAATTGGAATACAAATAGTTACGCTTATCCTTGGCGGCCACCATAACATCGATAAAGCACTTTCGCGCGGAAGCATACTTCTCTTTTTCGTAAAACTCCATCGCTTGCTTGTAGAGCTTATCGGGATCGTACTGTTCTATTGATTTCTGTGCGAATATCGTGCCGTTGCACAACGCCGATACCGCCATGACACAGAGTACGAATATTTTCTTCGGCATATCTTGTTCTATCGATTAATCATTGACAAAAAATCATGTAAAGATACAAACTTTATTCGGACTAATATTATTGCGCGCCGGGAAAGAAATGAACATCGATATGTTGATAACAACCGAACACCATATATTAAATAAACGACTTAATTTTGTGTTTTCCTCGCTTTGCGTCTTTGCGACTTTGCGTGATAATTCTCTCGCAAAGACGCAAAGCGTAAAAATACACCGCGGGAAGTATAAATACATTCAAAAACATAAAACCCTTTGTTTTTCGTTTTCATCATCATCATTGTTCTCTATGCGCTCCTTATCATCCGACTCCGGCAAGGATGGTGCAACCTGCCGCGTCACGAACCGACGGATGCCGCATCGCCGACTTTATGTATTTCGGTCGTGATTCCGATGCGGAACGAAGAATCGCATATCGAACAAATACTCAACGATATATATTCGCAAAATTATCCGCGCGAATTCGTTCGTATGTTGGTTGTCGATGATCATTCGACCGACCGATCGGCCGACATTGTCGAGGCTTTCGCCGAATGCCGACCGAATGTCCGATTGTTGCGCCTTCCGGAAAGACGAACCGGCAAGAAGGCGGCCTTGCGTCATGCATTGTCGCATCTTGCCGATACTGAGCTGATGATCACCACCGATGCCGATTGCCGCATCCCGCCCGATTGGCTGTCAACGATTGCCGCTTTTTACGAAAAACACCGACCCGCCATGATCATTTGCCCGATCATGATCGCCCGCGAACCGTCTTTTTTTGCTCGTTGGCAAGCGTTGGAGCTGATGAGCCTCACCGGATCGGCAGCCGGATCGGCAGCTTGGAAACATCCCGTAATGTGCGGCGGCGCCAATTTGGCCATAGAGCGAAGCACGGCCGCACGTTACGCATACATTTACGAAAGCGACATTGCTTCGGGCGACGATATGATGATGATGCTCGAAATAAAGAAAGATTCGCCCGAACGGATCATGTACCTGAAATCGATGGCGGCAACGGTAGAAACCGCGCCCCAACCCGATTTGAAAAGTTTCGTCCGGCAACGCAACCGATGGACATCCAAAAGCTCCCGCTACACCGACAAAGACGTCATCGGCGCGGCGTTGATCGTTTTCTTTGCCAATTTGGCAATCGTGGCGTCGTTCGTTGCCGGAATCTTTTCCGGCCGGTATCTTTGGTTGGCCGGAGCGCTTTGGGCGGCAAAAGCGGCGGTCGATTTTCTTTTTCTGCATTCTCTTGCACGGTTTTGGAATCGAAAGGAATTGATGCGCATCTTCGTTCCCGCACAAATACTGTATCCGTTCTACATCGTGTGGGTAGGCATTGTCGGAAATATTGCCCCCGTGAAGTGGAAAAACCGCAGAAGTAAAATATAACAACCTCGCCCTCCAAATATTTTTTTGTTTTTCCGACGCAACGTTTTTCGATTTCTCCGTCTTATAATTATTAATGAGGTTTGGTTATGGAATGAGGTTTGGCAGCAACAAACGGGTTGTCAAGCCTTTTTTTGAAACCGGACGTTTTTTTTGAAACAATATTTTTTTTTGTTCGTATACGTATCTTGTTTGACAAGCCCGACAAAATTCGGATTTGTCATGAAAGATTTTGCCGTATCCGGAAGTTAAACGAAAGAAAATCCGGCGAAGGGCAAAATCCGGCGCGAAAATGACGATATATGTTACCGATCATAAATTTTATTTATTCGATAAACCGTTTAGTGCAAAGCATGTTGCGCGAAACAAATCGCCGAAAAAACACCAAACTATTTTTATAGTCCAATAAACCGGCATATTATTTGTTTGGTCAGGAACCTTGTATATTATTTCTCAATTTAATTAATTATTTAAACATAAACTTAAAATTTTAACAAATGAAGAGAATATTCAGTTTTTTTGCAGCAGCAGTTGTAGTGCTGTCATTAGGTTTGAGCGGATGCGCCAATGAAGATCCGGCCGAACCGTTGGTAGTAAACACCAATAAAACGGCGACCATCAACGGTATTGCTCATGCAACGCTCGATGCCGTTACAACAAGTTCCGATCCTCAGTATGCACCGTCGGGAACAAAAATTTTCCTGAAAACGTATTATTATAATTTGATCTCATCCGGAGGCTCCGATTACTATGTGGTAGAAGCTACCGTCGGCGAAAGTGGCAAATTTTCGGCAGCAGTGCCCGTATCTGACAATGGAACATCTTACACCATTGTAGGGGACAGCTTTACGGCGACAAAAAAAGTTACTTCCGACAAATCCGAAACGTATAAATACACCGCATCAACGGTTTATTCGCCAACACTTCAAGTTGGAGCAAGTGGCTTTGTAACTGTTGAATACGGCGGCGGATCTCAGTATAAATAAACCGAAAATAGCTATTGTAATGATCATCCTCCTTCAAAATTGATGAAGGATATTATAAAAATATATCGAATGAAAAAAATAATCATATCGCTCGGCTTGTGCCTGTGCATCGGTTTTACCGTTGCGGCGCAAGAGATGACAGCATCTGAGGAAACGACGGTGAACCCGGCGTTGGTGAACAAACGCGGCATATCGCTTCTTCCGGAAGCGGGAGACTTTGCCATCGGTATCGATGCCACTCCTTTTTTGAATTATCTCGGTAACTTTTTCAATCAGGCCGGAAGTAATACCGCCCCTTATTTCGAAGGTGTGGATTACAAAATCTACGGAAAATACTTTTTGGAAAGTGACCGCGCTATTCGTGCCAAATTGATGTTCAATATCGGTAATGACAAATACGATTATGTTGTTGCCGACGATGAAAGAAGAACCAATAATCCGTTGGATGTAAATGCCACAACACTTGATGTGTCGAACTATAGCAACACTTCCGTAGGGTTGAGTGTAGGCTACGAATTTCGTCGCGGACGCGGACGTATTCAAGGTTTCTACGGCGGTGAGGTCGGTGTCGGCTTCGAAACCTCCAAAATTAAATATGAATACGGCAATCCGATCACCGCAGCCAATCCTTTTCCGACTACGTGGTTCGGATATAACTCGGATAATACACGTACTACCGAATACAAAAACGGTAACACTATTTCGGCAGGCGTAGCAGGTTTTGTAGGTGTAGAATATTTCTTTGCACCGCAATTGTCGATCGGCGGCGAGTTCAATCTCGGTTTTGCTTTCTCTACCACAAGTCAAAGCGAAAGAACCGGTGAACTTTGGGATACGGCAACCAATTCCGTTCGCACGTTATCTGCAAGATCAGGCAGTTGGAATGCAAGCGAAATCCGGTTTTCGACTGTTCCCACAGGTTCAATCTTCTTGATGTTCCATTTCTAAAAAGGAACACATAACATAAATAAAAAAGGAGCTTGCAAGCTCCTTTTTTTATTTTCCGGAAATTACCTTTTCCATTTTATCGATAACCTCCCGCGATGTCATCTGTAT
>JAVBRP010000269.1:0-8417 GCA_031547815.1 Bacteroidales bacterium
GCAACCACAATGCAGTTTTCGCCTCTCGCGTCGACCGTTATCAGCGCTACTCCGGAAGGATTATCGGGATCGGAGAAAATATAATTCGTTTTAATTCCTTCTTTTTTATAGAGTTCCACAGACTGCCGTCCGAAAAGGTCGATGCCCGTTTTGGAAATGAAGGTGACATTTCCGCCCATCCGCGCGGCGGCAACCGCTTGGTTGGCGCCTTTCCCGCCCGGATTCATCATGAATGTGCCGCCGATAACGGTTTCGCCGGGCACGGGAAGCCTGCTCGACTTGATCACCATGTCGGTATTGCAACTGCCGATAACTACTATTTTGTTTGTGTTCATCTATAATATTGATTTTTGGAAAAGATCGTAAGATCGTAAGACATGTAAGATTGTAAGAAAAAAAACCGTGACAATCCGTCCGATCTGCGTCATCCGCGTTCTATTTCGCATCTATTGAAACGCCTGTTTTGCGGGAGCATCGGAATATATGATCGCCTCGGATACATTGATTTTGGCATCGTTCCTCGGATTGAGCCATTTGAAGGTGACTTTATGCTCGCCTTTGGGCATCATGTATTTCCAAAACAATTCGGTGCGACGGGTGATTCTTCGTGCAGGCAAATCGGGCGATTCGATAAGCTGCCCGTCGATGTACATTTCGGCTTTGGCGACATAATTTTCGTCCGAACATTCCACATTTCCCTTCACCACAATTCCGGTGCCTTCGAAGGTCAATTCGGAAACATCGGGCAACAATTTCCTGACATTCATCTTTTTAACGGGATAAGTCCCTTCGAAACATTTTTCGTAACGAACCGGAACGGGGGTTTGGTATTTCAGCGTCACGTTGTCGCCTTCGATTTTTCCGCCGTTGCGTTCGATCACTTTCAAAGCCTGCTCGAATCCCAATTTATAGGTTTTGTTCAGGGAAATGTCGGTGTAAGCGAAATTCATATCCTCAACCTCTCTCAAATTCTTCATCCAGAATTCGGGAATCTTGTCGTAACCGATAACAGCGCCCAAAATGCCTCCGGAAGAAGCCGGGTTGCAATCCGAATCCTGTCCGCAACGCATGGAAATATCCATCGTTTTATAGAAATCGCCTTCGCCGTACAGCAATCCGATGATGATGTACGCGCTGTTGATCACCGCATCGATGTTGTACGGAACGAAAACGCCGTCGGGGCAACCGATGTCGGAGCTCCATTTCTTTTCGCATTCGAACCACGTGCGTTTCCAATCGTTCGGGAAATCCTTGTGCCACCGAATCACATCGTTCATGCATTTATAGAATGTGCTCTGTGCAGGAATGCTCTTCAATGCTTCGGTAACGATAAATTCGATGTCGTCGGAAACAAAAGCCAGCGAATACATGGCCGCTACGTAAACACCGCCGTACCAGCCGTCGCCGTAGTTCATGATGTGGCCTATTCTATCGGAAAATTCGGACGCGGCATTGGGCATTCCGGGCGACATCAATCCGGCAAAATCCGCTTCTATTTGGAAATCGATATCGTCGGCATGCGGATTGTTCATCCAGTGTCCCGACGCGGGCGGCATGATTCTGTGCAGAATGTTGTAGCGCGCGGCCAAATTGGCGTGCCACAAGTTATATCCCGCTTTGGCGAAAGCCGTGGCAAACGAATCGGCGGGAGCATCCAAACCCAAGCGGTCGAACACTTCGACGAAAGTCAAATCCATGTAAACGTCGTCATACAATCCGGGGCCTTTTTCGAATTGTTGTTTGATGCGGCCGTCGCCCCATTCGATGGGCACGTAATCCTGAATCATGGTGCCGCAAAACTTGAATTCGGTGGGGCCTCCGTAGGTACACCCGATGGTTTGTCCGGCCCAACCGCCTTTGATTTTGTCCAATAATTTTGCTTTACCGATAGTTACTTCCGAAGGATTCTTTTTTTCGGTTGTGCTCGATTGGTTGCTGCACGACGCTCCGATCCACACAACAATAAAAATAATCGTCGATATTTTTTTCATTTCGATAGGTTTTGATGAGTTATTTGGTTTTGAAATTCTTGATTTTTCGCGTTTTTTTCAAAGACAAATGTAGTAACAAAATCGAACGAATAATCTACAAATTAAAGTTATTTTTTATATTTGTAGACGATTTTTTATGATCGATGCATGTTTACTTATTTTGATTTCAACAATATAGCTAAATCGAATGTGTCGAGAATGACCATTGTAACGTAATTTGAGAGGAAACATGAGAAAAGTTTTATTATTGTCGGTTGTATGTATTTTTATCGGAGTTTCGTTGTCGGCACAAAACAATGCGTTGACTTACCGAAACGGAGTTTGGCAAAACGGGATCCGATTATCGTCGAGTGATGTAAAAGCATTGATGGTAAACGATCCGGAGGCGTTGAGCGTTTATAAAAAAGGTCAAGGTCTGGTTGTTGCGGGCTATATTATCGGGATTCCCTGCGCGGCGGCTTTCGGTTTCGATTTGGGCACGCGAATGGGCGGCGGCAAAGGGAATGCGACCGTATTGGCAGCAGGAGCCGTCGGTACTGTTGTGTCTCTGATCATGTCGCTGGTCGGAGAAAACAACGTCAAACAGTCGGTACAATTGTATAATTCGAAACTCGGCGGCGAAACATCGTATCGGATCGATTTCGGGCTGAATCGTACGGGAATAGGCTTATCCCTGACATTCTGAAAAGCATGAACGGAATCGTTTTTTCGATTCGCGGATACATGCTTCCGGAATTTTTTATGCACTCCATCGACGGAATTTCCGGATAAAAATGCAACGCTTGCATGATTATTGCTTTCCGAAAATAATCGATGTATCGTACATTCGATTTGAATTTTGAATCTTGAATAGTGAAATTACCCTGGCGCGATCGTAAATTTGTATTTTTGATGATTGCCGTTGCAGCAGTCGTCGCTTTGGAAATATTGTCCATTCTCGGCATCAATATTCCCCAACCGTACGCGCCGATCGTTTTCGGCGCATTTGTGCTGATCGTCGGGTGCGAAGTATTGCGGGACGGCGTAAAAGCATTGTTCCGGCTCAACTTCGGAAGCATCAATTTGCTGATGCTGATCGCCGTTACGGCCGCCTTTTATCTGGGCGAATATCCCGAAGCGGCGGCGGTGATCGTACTGTACGTCTTGGGCGAAAAATTGGAAGATATCGGGATCGACAACAGCAAATCGGCGTTGAACGAATTGATTTCCAAATCGCCGAAAAGCGCCCTCGTAAAAAACACGGGAGAGAACACGCCTGTGGAACAAATCCCCGTCGGAACATTGATTCAAATCAAGCCCGGCGATTCGATTCCGCTCGACGGCGTGATACAATGCGGCGAAACGGCCGTCGACGAATCGACTATCACCGGCGAACCGATACCCAAAGAAAAATTCGCGGGCGACACCGTTTTTGCGGGAACGTTGAACAAGAGCGGCTACATCGAAGTGTTGACTTCAAAAACGGCTGCAGACACCACCCTGTCCAAGATCGTAGAAATGACCTTCGAAGCCCGGGCCAATAAATCCGAAAGTCAAAAGTTCATCCAACGCTTTGCGCGGATTTACACTCCGGGCATCATCGCATTGGCCGCATTGCTGTTTGTCGTTCCCGTATGTTTTATGAACGGCGATGTCGACACGTGGCTCAAGCAAGCGGTAACGCTGCTGGTTATTTCCTGCCCCTGCGCGTTGGTCATCTCCACGCCGGTAGCCATTTACGCGGCCATCGGCAACGCTTCGGCCAAAGGAGCGCTGGTGAAAGGCGGAAAATACCTCGAAGCGTTGGCTTCCGTCAAGGCGATATGTTTGGACAAAACACGTACCATAACCCACGGCAATCCGACGGTTTCCGATGTTGTTCCCATAAACAATACCGCTCGCGAAGAATTGCTGGCATGTACCGCCGGAACCGAAGTGTTTTCAGAACACCCGTTGGCGCAAGCCATCATCGATGCGGCGCATCGGGAAGGATTCGAGCCGCACGCAGCCGAGAAATTCGAAAGCGTCGCGGGAAAAGGAGCCAAAGCCAAATGCATCGTTTGCAACAACGATACCGTACACGCGGGTAATCTCGATTATATCCGCGAACACTTGAATGTGAGCGACGAAACGGAAGACATCGTCAAACGGCTTTCCGCGCAAGGAAAAACGAGCGTTGTGGTAGGTTGCGGCAATACGGTTTCCGGAGTGATCGGGTTGACCGACGAAATAAAGCCCGACAGCGCGGCGGCATTGCGGGAAATGAAGCATTTACAAATCGAACCGATCATGCTCACGGGCGACAATCGCTATTCGGCCGCTTACGTGGCGAAAGAAGTCGGCATCGACGAAGTGTACGGCGATTTGCTTCCCGACGGCAAAGTTGCACGCATAAAAGCCGTTTTAGAGAAATACGGTACGGCGGCGATGGTCGGCGACGGCGTGAACGATGCTCCCGCTTTGGCGCAATCGACCGTCGGGATTGCCATGGGCGCGGCGGGCAGCGATTCGGCCATCGAAGTTGCCGACATTGCGTTGATGAACGACAAATTGTCGCTGATCCCTTATCTTGTCCGCTTGGCAAGAACAACGGTAAATACCATCAAAATCAACACTGTGGGAGCCATTGCCGTGAAACTGATTTTTATTCTGCTTGCTTTCCTCGGTCACGGCAATTTGGTGATGGCCATCACGGCCGACGTCGGGGTGACGCTCGTCGTGATATTGATCAGTTTGAGGTTGTTGACGTGGAAACCGAAAACATCTTGAAAACAGCCGCATACTCGATATATTTTTGAAATTCATGCAAAAAGGCGGCATCTTTTTTGTATCTTTGTACATTAAAATAAAACAACCGTCATGGCGACAAAAAAAACATCCGTAAACACCAAAAAGACAGGCTCGGAAAGCGAACAGCCGAAACCGAAAAAAAGAATTTCCAAATTCGGTAAAATGGCAAATTCGTATGCCGGTAAAATAAAGGAATATGGTAACGTGTGGGATTTATGAGGAGATATATCCTTGACACGCACATTTTTATTTGGCACATTTATAATAGAAAAATGTTGTGTCGTCAATTACTCGACGAACTCGACGACTACAACAACCTGCTGTATATAAGCCGCATCAGTTTAATGGAGATTGCCCTGAAAAATCGTGACGGCAATTTGGATTTAGGCGAAAACTACGCATCATTCATCCGCGACATCGATAAACGCATGGGTATCAAAATACTTGATGTAGACAACCGGCATCTTACCACGCTGAATACGCTGACTTACCCGAATACGCATAAAGACCCGTTCGACCATTTGATCGTATCGCAGGCTATTACCGAAAAGTTGTGTTTGATCAGCGCCGACACCAAAATGAAATACTATACCCGACAAGGATTGGAATTGTTGGAAAATTAATTGGTTGCCGCACAAATTCGGTTCCGACGACGCTTCGGCCGACGGGTCGATCGATCGGAAAAAGCAATCGACTTTTTTACTATCTTTGTCGTTTCTAAAAAACGTATGGCGGAAGTATCCAAAAAGAAAAAGAAAAAATTCTTTCACAAACTGAAACACACCTACCGATTGGTGTTTTTCAACGACAATACCTTTGAAGAAGTCTGGCATCTGCGATTTACGCTCATCAACGTATTGTCGTTGGCCGGAACCGTTTTCATCATATTGGTGGGGGGGTCGATGGCTTTGGTCATGTTCACGCCCATGCGCGAAATGGTGCCCGGATATCCTACCGACGCCATGCGACGCCAAGTGGTTGCCAATGCCATGCGGCTGGATTCGCTGGAACATGAAATCCGATTACGCGACAAATATTTTAATACGATTAATGCCATCATTTCCGGGCGCGAACCCGAAGTGACCGAGGCAGGCATGGACAGCAATGCGACCGGCAATTACGATAATCTTTCATTTACACGTTCCGAACAAGATTCATTGTTACGCAAACAAGTGGAAGAAGAAGAGCAATTCAATTTCGTGGTTCGCTCGCAACCGGTTTCCGAAGAAGCCTCCATATCGAAAATACATTTTTTCAAACCGATAGAAGGTGTGGTGACCAATAAATTCGATTTGACCGGAAATCATTTCGGCATCGATATTGTCGCGTCGCCCAACGAAGTGGTAAAGAGTATTTTGGACGGAACGGTGATCATGGCATCGTGGACGGTCGAAACAGGATATGTGATTCAGGTACAACACCAAGCAAACATTTTATCGGTGTACAAACACAATGCAAATTTGTTGAAAAAGGCAGGCGACAAAGTGAAAGCGGGCGATGCCATTGCCATTGTCGGCAATTCGGGAGAATTGACCACCGGGCCGCACCTGCATTTCGAAATTTGGCAAAACGGGAAATCGGTCAATCCCGAAGATTACATTGTTTTCTGAACGGTCATGACGAAAAAAATCGCCATTCTCGGTTCCACAGGTTCCATCGGTACGCAAACGCTTGAAGTGATTACCGCTCACCCCGATCAGTTCGAGGCGGAAATATTAACCGCACACGAGAATGTCGACCTTTTGGCGCAACAAGCCGTTCAATTTCAGCCAAATGCCGTGGTGATCGGCAACAAAGAAAAGTACGGCCGCCTGAAAGACGCATTGTCGCAGCACCCCATCAAAATTTTTGCGGGCTACGACGCCATAGCGCAAGCGGTGACATTACCCTCGGTAGATACGGTAGTGACCGCCGTGGTCGGGTTTTGCGGATTGACGCCCACCGTCAAAGCCATCGAAGCGGGCAAGCACATCGCATTGGCCAATAAAGAAACGTTGGTGGTGGCGGGCGAATTGATCACGAAACTTGCCGAAGAGCATAGGGTACCGATCCTTCCGGTCGATTCGGAACATTCGGCCATTTTTCAATGCTTGCAGGGCGAACAATACAACCCGATCGAAAAGATCATTTTGACGGCGTCCGGAGGCCCGTTCCGCAACAAAACCGCCGAAGAACTGACCCGAGTGACCAAGGATGAAGCATTGCGCCATCCGTCGTGGAACATGGGCCCGAAAATCACCGTCGATTCGGCAACTTTGATGAACAAAGGCCTGGAAGTGATCGAAGCCCGTTGGCTGTTCGATGTTCCCGCAGATCGCATCGAAGTCTTGATACATCCGCAATCGATCATTCACTCGATGGTGCAATTTACCGACGGTTCGGTGAAAGCGCAATTGGGCGTGCCCGACATGAAAGTGCCGATTCAATACGCCTTGTCGTATCCTTTTCGTTTTACTTCGGATTTTCCGCGCCTCGATTTCTCGAAATATCCGTCGCTTACGTTCGATCGGCCCGACACGCAACGTTTTCCTGCGCTCGAATTGGCTTTTGAAGCCTTGGCAAAAGGAGGTAACATGCCTTGCGTGTTAAACGCCGCCAACGAAGTCGCCGTGGACGCTTTCTTGAACGGTCGCATCGGTTTCGCCGATATTCCGCGTATGGCAGAGCAGGCCATGCAGCGAATTTCCTACATTGCCCGGCCAACCCTTGACGATTTAAGGCAAACACACCAAGCAACGATTCAAAGTTTAAAGTTTAAAGTTTAATGTTTAATGTTTTAAGTTCCAAGACAATCCTCGTTATTTGCCACCAAAAAAACATCGCCGAGTTCATATCACGAAGTAAATATCCGTATAAATCAGTTCAATCCGTGTCATCCGCGTTCTATTAATCAAAAATATCAAATATTAAAATATCAAATATAAAATGGACATTCTCATAAAAGCAGCGCAGTTCGTTCTCAGTCTTTCCCTGTTGATTGTCGCCCACGAAATGGGGCACTTTCTGTTTGCCAAACTTTTCAAAACGCGCGTCGAAAAATTTTATCTGTTTTTCGACCCGTGGTTTTCGCTCTTCAAGATCAAGAAAGGCGAAACCGAATACGGCATCGGATGGCTTCCGTTGGGCGGATATGTCAAGATTTCAGGTATGATCGACGAATCGATGGACAAGGAACAAATGGCGCAACCGCCGCAACCGTGGGAATTTCGTTCCAAACCCGCATGGCAGCGACTGCTGATCATGGTGGGAGGGGTGTTGGTCAACTTCATTCTGGCATTCTTCATCTATGCGATGATTCTTTTCGTGTGGGGAAAAGAATATGTCCCCATGCAAAACGCGACCTACGGATACGATTTCTCGGAAACCGCATTAAAGAACGGATTTCAAAACGGCGATAAGATCATTGCGGTTGACGGGGTGGAGTACGAAATGATTGAAGACGCAGCCGATAAGATCATTTTTCAACATGCAAAAACGGTTACCGTCGATCGCGGCGGCCAACGGGTAGACTTGACGATGCCGGATAACTTAACCGAGCAGTTTTTGGCGGCAAATGAAAAAAGAAGATTCGCCTACCCGCTCTATCCGTGGGTAGTAAGCGAAACCAAGTCGGGGTCGCCTGCCGAAAAAGCGGGCCTGGGCGACGGCGACAAGATA
>JAVBRP010000309.1:0-13958 GCA_031547815.1 Bacteroidales bacterium
GTGGCTGTTGAAGATAAGTAACTTTCGGATGCCGTGCCGATTGAGCGATTCGGCAATATCCGTAAGGAGAATCAGTTGCGTGCTCGGATATATATTCATATCCAACTTGATGTCCGATTGGCCGGTATTGACGCCGAAAGGGACGGTGGGCAATACGATGACCTTCGCGCCTTTTTCCCAAGCAATTCGGGCTGCTTCGCCGGCAAGGCATTCCGCTTCGATGTTATCGGCCGAATAGGGCAGGTGGTAATTGTGCGCTTCGGTGGCTCCCCACGGAAGAACAGCCAATTCGAAGTCGGTACTTTTTACATTTTTCCAGTTGGTTTCCGCTAAAATATAGGGTCGCATGGTTATTTTATTTTTGATGGACGTTTTTTGATTAATAGAGCACAGATGACACAGATTGAACGGATTTACACGGATTTTTGATATCGGGACACAGAGAACCACAGAGAAAGCGCGGAGAACCACAGAGAACTTCAACCTTGAAACTTCAAACTTTAAACCTGAACCCCGAAAGGCCCGCCAAAGGCAAACTTCAAACTTTAAACTTTAAACTTGGAACTTCAAACCCGAAACTGTTATTCCATTACTTCGCCTGTGAGCAATTTTAATGCCGTTTCGGCAACTTTGGCATTATAGATGGCTACGATTAAGCGATTGGTTGCGGAAATGTAGCTGCGTTGCACTTCGCGCAGTTCGATGGCCGAAATGGCCCCGAAACGGTAGCGATCCATGGAAATATCGAGGTTTTCGGCGGCAAGGTTCAGGTTGGCCGCTTCGAACGTCGCCATTTTCCGGTTTACTTCATAAGCGCTGTATGCCGTAGCTACTTGGGCTTCAATCTCTTTTTGTATTTCTTCGTATCGCAGATCGGCCGCTTCCTTGTTCAGTCGGGCGTTTTTTATTTCGCGATTGATATTCAACCCGTTGAACAACGGCATGGAGGCTGTTGCCCCGTAGTTGAATGTATTCGATTTGTTTTGCACGATCTGCCCCGATTCCGAATTAAGTTTGGTCATGGTGTAATTCGACGTAAGCCGTACTTTCGGGTATCGCGCGCCTTGCGCTTCTTTCAGCGAAAAGGAAGCGACATTAACCGACATGCGCGACAGGATCACATCGGGGTTTTCGGCCAGCGCTTTATCGTGTATATGCCCGTATACGAGCGACTGATCGATGATAATGGTATCCGTGGCCGAGAAATCGGTGGTCATTTCGCGCGCCAACAACTTATTGAGCTGTATTTTGGCGCTTTTCAGACCTTCCCGTTGTTGGATGTACGATGCGGTATCGGCGTTGTAATCCACTTTTGCCGAAAGCAGATCCACTTTCGATACTTTACCGCCGACAAAAAGGTCGTTGGCGCTGCGCATGCGTTGCCGCGAAATGCGAAGGATATGGTGCATGGCTTCGATTTCCTGCTGCCGGCTCACGATGTCGAAATAAACGGTCATGATGGACGATACGGTTTGCTGTATTTCGGCCCGCAGGTTTTCCTGCCCCATCAGCTCAAGCTCTTTCAGACGATCCAATTTGGCGAACATGGTCAATCCGTCGAAAACGGTCCAGTCGAGCGCAACATTGCCGTTCAAGTTGGTCGACTTGGCGCCGGTTTTATCCTGCACACGCCCGTCGATAAATTCCTGATTGGTGTCGGCGATGCCTTTGTTGAGCGTACCGTTGAGCGTCACCGAAGGCAACATTCCCGCATTGCCGACGGTGGCGTTGTTGCTGCTGATCTGCTCGCCGGTGCGCGCCAAACGGATACTGTAATTATTCTCCAGACCTTCGGAAATTGCATCCGAAAGCGTGAGCGACGGCAATTCCTGCGCAAATGACGGAACGCAGAAACAGGTGAACAGGAGAATATATATAAATCTGAATGTATGCATATTATATTAATTCAATCTTTGCTTGAGGTTGATGTACAATCAAAAATCATCGATCAAAAATCAAAAATTACAAATAATCTTCTTCGTTGATGATTACCCGTTCCTTGCCCGTAATGAAGATGTACATCACCGGGACGACAAACAGGGTGAGAATGGTGCCGAAGATCATCCCTCCTACCACGGCGATGCCCATCGAAACCCGGCTTTCGGAACCGGCCCCGAATGCCAGCGCTATCGGGAGAATACCGAAAATGGTGGCGAGGCTTGTCATCAAGATGGGGCGAAGACGCGACACCGATGCGTCTTTCACCGCTTTGAGTATGGAGTAGCCCGCGTCTCGCCGCTGATTGGCGAATTCCACAATCAGGATACCGTTTTTGGTGATCAATCCGATAAGCATGATGATCCCGATTTCGCTGAATATATTGATGGTTTGATCGAAATACCAGAGCGAAAAGAGCGTTCCCATGAGCGCCAGCGGCACGGAGAACATGATGATGAGCGGGTCGCGGAAACTTTCGAATTGCGCGGCCAGCACCAAATACACCAGCACCAGCGCCAACGCAAAGGCAAAGTAGATGCTGCTCGAACTTTCGTTGAATTCGCGCGCTTGCCCGGACAGTTCCGTCTTGTACGTATCGTCGAGCACCCGATCGGCAATCTTGTCCATGGCGGCGATACCGTCGCCCAATGTGTAGCCTTTGGCCATGGTGGCCGAAACGGTGGCCGACACGTAACGGTTGAAACGATACAGCGAAGGAGTGTTGCTCTTGACGGAGTCGGTCAACAGGTTATCCAATTGAATCATATCGCCGAAATTGTTGCGCACGTACAACGCCGGAAGATCGGTAGGTTTGTTGCGATCGGTCTTGTCCACTTCGGCAATTAATTGATACTGTTTGCCGTTCATCGTGAAATAACCGATACGCTGCCCGGCATAAGCCAGCTGCATGGTTTGCGCGATGGCTGTGGTGGACACGTTCAACAGCCGCGCTTTCTCGCGATCGATGCTCACCACCAATTCGGGCTTGGTAAATTTAAGATTCACATCCGTGAACGAAAATGTCGGGTCCTTGGCCACTTCGCCCATAAACTCAGGTAAAATAGAGCGAAGTTTATCGAGCGTTGTCGCCTGTATTACATATTGCACGCCTTGTCCCGCACGGCGGTCGCCGACGGTAGGGTCTTGGGTTACCAATATTTTTCCTCTGGTAAGCCGGCGGGTGTCTACCACCAACTTATCGGCAATTTCCTGTTGCGTACGCTCCCGCGCGTCGGGGTCGACAAGGAAAGCGCGAACAAATCCGAATCCGCTGCGCACCATGGTCTGCATGCTCTTCAATTCGGGAACCGAATCCTGCACCATGTCGGCAATTTCATCGATATATGCCAACATGCTTTCGTACGATGTTCCTTCGGGAACGCTCACCCGCAAAGTGATGCGGCTGCGGTCTTCGAGCGGCGCCAATTCCGATTTGAGGTTCATGAACAAAACGCCGATGGCCGCAAACGCGCCGACAATGATCACGATCGCAATCCATCGCCTGCGGATAAAACCGCTGAGCATGTTGCTGTATGCGGTGGTCATCCCGTCAAAATACTTTTCGGTGACGCGGTAAAACCAATTTTTCTTTTCCGAAGGTTTCAACATTTTGGAACACATCATGGGCGAAAGGCTGAGCGCCACAAATGCCGAGATGACCACCGCTCCGGCAATGGCAATACCGAATTCGCGGAACAGCCGCCCGGTGGTGCCGCTCAGGAAAACCACGGGAAGGAACACGCATACCAATACGACGGTGGTGGAAAGAATGGCGAAATATATTTCTTTAGATCCTTTGAAGGCAGCCTCCAATGGCGACATGCCTTCCTCGATCTTCACATAGATATTTTCCATCACCACGATGGCATCGTCGACCACCAATCCCACAGCCAACACTATGGCCAGCAGTGTCAATACATTAATCGAAAAGCCGAACAGGTACATGAAGAAGAACGCGCCGATGAGCGATACGGGAATGGCGAGAATCGGGATAAGGGTTGTACGCCAGTCGCGCAGGAACAGGAATATGATAACGACCACCAGGAAGAACGCCAATACGATGGTTTCCTCCACTTCGGCGATGGAACGGCGCACAAAGTCGGTAGTGTCCATAATGATCTGTGCGGTGATATCTTCGGGCATGTCGCGCTCGATTTCCGCCACCCGAACCTTAAACCGGTTGGAAATATCCACATTGTTGGCGCCCGATTGCGGAATCACCGCCAATACGGCGCACGGCTCGCCGTTCAGTTTGGTAATCGATTTTTCGTCTTCGGCAGCAAACTCTGCGCGCCCGATGTCGCTCAACTTAATGGGGCTTCCGTTTACTTCCTTGATGATGAGCGATTCGAACTCTTCGGGGGAACGGATCAAGCCCAACGTCCGTACCGTCAGATAAATGGAAGAGCCTTCGATGGTTCCGGAGGGCAATTCCACATTCTCGGCCGTGATTTGCGTACGCACATCGGAAGCCGTCAAGCCGTAAGCGCCCATTTTGGCGGGATCGAGCTTGATGCGGATGGCATAGCGTTTTTCTCCGAAAATATTGATTTCGCTGATACCGGGAATGGTTTGCAACCGTTCTTTGAACATACGATCGGCCACATCCGTAAGGTCGAGCGGATCGCGCTTGTCGCTTCGCACGGCCAACATGATGATGGGATTCGAATCTGCATCCGACTTGTACACCGTCGGCGGGTCGCAATCGCGCGGCAACCGGTTCTGCACCCGCGACACGCGGTCGCGCACGTCGTTGGCTGCCGCTTCCATATCCACGCCCAGTTCGAACTCTACGGTGATATTGCTGCTCCCGTCGCTGCTGGTGGATGTCAATGTGCGGATGCCCGAAATACCGTTGATGGACGCTTCGAGAATTTCGGTGATCTGCGATTCGATGATTTCGGAATTGGCGCCGGGATAGGACGTCCGCACATTGATGATGGGCGGGTCGACACTCGGAAATTCGCGCACCGGCAACGAGGTAACGCCGATCAATCCGAAAATGACCACCACCACCGACATCACGATGGCCATCACCGGACGCTTGATACTTGTTGAGGCTAAACTCATGATAATTTCTGACTTTTTATTTTTGATTTTTTATTTTTGATGGATGATTGCTTAATGAATCAAAAATCGAAAATCAAAAATCGAAAATTAATTGATTTTTGCGGGAGTTACCGTGGTTCGCGGAGTGATCTGCATCATACCGGTGGTAATCACCGAGTCGCCGGGATTGACCCCTTTGATGATTTCCACGCGATCGTTGGTTCGCGTGCCGGTTTCCACAATCACGGGTTCCGGTTTCCCCTTACGGTAAATATACAGTTTTTGCCCCGCCGATTCCGAGAGAATCGCTTCGGCCGGAACCAATACCACATGTTTTTGGGTTTCCATCTGTACCTCAATTCTCACGA
This sequence comes from Bacteroidales bacterium, assembly GCA_031547815.1. Taxonomy (GTDB): domain Bacteria; phylum Bacteroidota; class Bacteroidia; order Bacteroidales; family UBA4181; genus JAIRLS01. The sequence continues at coordinate 5,355 of JAVBRP010000309.1, forward strand.
ATGCGCCGGGTATCAATTCGCCGCCGGGGTTCGGGCTGAGCGCCTTCAATTGCAGCGTGCGCGTTGCGGCGTCGATGGTCGGTTCCACGGCGTACACCTTGGCGGAACGTACCTCCGGAAGTCCTTCTATACGATACCTAATGACGGTGTTGCGCCCGATCATCCGCGAGTATTTTTCGGGTACGGCAAACTGTATCTTGGCGGGATTGTCGTTCACCAGCGAAGCAATATCCGTTCCCGGCGTGATGTATTCGCCCGGCGATACCTTGCGGAACCCGACGGTGCCGTCGAACGGCGCTTTTATTTCGGTTTTGGATATTTGCGATTGCAGCAGGGCGATGTCGGCCTGCGCCGCTTGCAGGTTGGCATACGACACGTCGTATTCCTGCCGGCTGATGGCTTCTTTGTTCAGCAATTGCCGTTGTCGCGCTTCCACATCTTCGGTAAGTTTCAGGTTGGCCTGCGCTTTGGTAAGCTGCGCTTGAAGATCGTCGTCGTAAACCTTGATCAGCAACGTTCCTTTGGCAACATGCATCCCCTCATTAAAAAATATACCGGTGATCTTTCCGGAAACTTCGCTTTTGAGGATCACCGCCTCGTTCGCTTCAACGGAGCCGGTCACCGAAAGGGTTTCGGTAAAACTTTCGGGCTTCACCACTTGTAAATTAACCGGCAAAGCGGCGCGCGCCAAGCCGCTGCTGCCGCCTTTAGCCTGCGCGGGCTTAGACCATACGGCTTTGTAAACGATTGCGCCCACAAACGCAAGCGCCAATGCAATGAGAATGATATTTCTTACTATTTTCATCAGTAATAAAAACTAAAGTATGAAACCGGGAAATAACTTTTCGGCAATATAAAACATACCGTTTGGTTTCTTTGAAAAAAAAACATAACAACATCGTCCGAAAAACAATGCAATGTTAGCCATTCCGAAGCAGTTTACGATCAAAAAAAATCTTAATAATTGTTAAAGACGTCAAAATCGAAAGTCGATCGACACCTGCTTGCCGACACAAAACTATTGATTTTGAACGCATATCGATTTCTTGTCCGCAACATGATAAACAGCGGCGAACGCATAATTCAAATTACTTGAATTTGATTTGTAACTTTGCAAACAATAAAATAATTACGGTGTTATCCATTCCGAAATATCGAAAAAATGAAAAACAATCATCTCACTCCCTGTCTGTGGTTTGACGGACAAGCCGAAGAAGCGGCAAATTTTTATGCATCCGTTTTCAAGAACGGAAAAGTCGAAAACGTAGTTCTCTATCCCGAAGGCGGAATGATGCCCGCAGGCATGGTAATGACCGCAATGTTCCGGCTTGCGGGCTTAAATTTTATTGCATTGAACGGCGGGCCTGAATTTTCTTTTACTCCGGCCGTATCCTTCTTTACGGGTTGCGAATCGGAGCAAGAGTTCGACGAACTGTGGGAAAAATTAGTCGACGGCGGCAGCGTATTGATGGAACCCGAAGCCATGCAGCCGTATTTCGAGAAATTCGGGTGGTTGCAGGATAAATACGGGCTTTCGTGGCAATTGGGCACGTGCGGCGTACCGCAATACATCGTGCCGTATTTTCTGTTCGTCGGGGAGCAACACGGGCGAGCCGAGGAAGCGATCAATTTTTACCGATCGATATTTCCCGATTCGGATGTTGAATCGATCATGCATTACGAACAAACGGAGTGTGAAACCGAGGGCACGGTGCAACATGCTTCGTTTACGCTCGGCGGTTTGGCATTTATGGCGGGCGACAGTGGTTGGGATCATCATTTCACGTTTAACGAAGCCGTTTCGTTCTACGTTAATTGTAAAACGCAGGCAGAGATTGATCGGTATTGGGAAGCGCTTTCCGAAGGCGGCGAAAAAGGCCCTTGCGGCTGGCTGAAGGATAAGTTCGGCATATCGTGGCAGATTGTTCCCGCCGATCTCGTAAAAATGCTGACGGATAAAAATCCCGAAAAAGTAAAACGGTTAACGACAGCCCTTTGGAAAATGGACAAGTTGGACATGGCGGCTTTGCAGGAAGCGTTCGAATCCTGATTTTTTTCACGCAGATTGACGCAGAAAATAAAAATCCGCGAAAATCCGCGACATCTGCGGGAAACAAGTTACTTCTCCAACCCCGCCGTCAGAAACTCTTTAAACTCTTCCGCGCTTTTGGTGTATCCCATCGGTGTGCCGATGGTTTCGCCGTCGGGGCTTAGGATAACGTGATAGGGCTGCGAGTTCTTTTGGAAGCGCGTGATCTCCAAATCCAAATTCTTTTGCCCCATCGTTTTCTTCACTTTCCCGTCGAATGCGGAAGTAATGTATTCGCTTTCGGGCAGAGGCGTGGTGTCGTCGGTGTATAAGGCCAGCAGGATGTATTTTTCGTTCATCAGGCGGAGAACTTCCGGATCGGGCCAAACGGTCGACTCCATTTCCATGCACTTGGCGCAGGTGTGGCCTTTGAAGATCATCAGCACGGGCCTGTTCTTTTCTTTCGCGCAAGCAACGGCTTCGTCGTAATCGAAATAGCCTTGCAAACCGAGCGGCCAGCTTAATTCGGTGTTGTCGCCGTATTTCGGAGTTCCGCACAGGCGATCGAACGAAGGTGCTGCCGCGATCATTTGTTGCGTCGCTCCGCTGCGATTGCTTTTGGCGGCGGGCAACAGCCCCGATACTGCATTCAGCGGCGCGCCGAGCAATCCGGTGAAAAGATAGAGCGCGAAAATGAAGAACGCTCCGGCGAAAAACAAACGGGTAACGCCGACAGTCTTGACTTCGGTGTCGTGTGCAAAACGTATCTTTCCCAACAGGTAATATCCGGTCAATGCCGAAAGCACGATCCAGATACACAGAAAAACATCGCGGGTGAAAATATTCCACCGCAAGCCTTTGTCGGCGTACGACAGAAAATATACGGCAAAAGCCAGCATCACGAACGCAAAAACGACTTTTACAGAGTTCATCCATCCGCCCGATTTGGGCAATTTTTTCAACAACGAGGGGAAAAATGCCAGCAGGGTGAAAGGCAATCCGAAAGCCAAACCGAACCCAAACATTCCGAGTATCGGTTTCACGGCCAATCCTTGTGTGGACGATACCAATATGCCGCCCACAAACAAGCCGGTACACGAAAACGAAATCACCGTCAATGCCAATGCCATGAAGAACGCGGAAATGTAACCGCCTTTATCGGCTTTTCGGTCGATATTGTTGGCCAAGGAACTCGGCAAGGTGATTTCATACAATCCGAAAGACGAAAGTGCAAAAGCAATAAATATTGCGGCAAAAATGAAATTGGTCAACGGAGCGGCCACAATGCGGTTGGTCAGGTCGGCTTGCTTGGTCAAGGCGACGATAACGCCTACCGAGGTATAGATAAGCACGATCGACAGTCCGAAAATCAATGCTTTGACGGCGCCTTTCGAGCGTTTTTCATCGTCGCGCATGAAGAACGAAATCGTCATCGGGATCATCGGGTAGACACACGGAGTGAGTGCGCCGAGAAATCCGGCCGACAGCGCCATCAGAAAAAACACCCACAACGACGATTCTTCTTCGGAAGCATCCGGCGTATCGGGAGTAGGAGCGGGGAGTGGCGAAATTTTTATTTCGGTAGGCTTATCTTCCGAAAGGTTATCGCCGGTCGATTCTCCCGCCAACGGACCGCCTTCAACTTTTTGGAGCGTCGGTGTTGTCGATTTTGCGTCTTGCGCAAGTTTCGGCGGGTTTATCCTTACCTCCAAGTCGGCCTGTGCGGGCGGCAGGCAACTGTTCTCGTCGCAGCACATATATTCGACTTGCCCTTTCACCGTGAAACTTTCGGGTTTCAGTATTTTTATCTTTTGACGAAAAACGGCCATATTCTTGAACTTGCCGATGTTCATCTTGAACATGTCGTCGTATTTGACTTCGGGTTTGATCGCTTGTACGATGCTTCCTGTCAATTCGAATGCGGGATCGGCTGCGAAAGAGAATGAAGTGGGAATCGGGCCTTTTTCCGGTATATCGACGGCGTACATCGACCATCCCGGCTCTATGACGGCCGTGAATTGAAGTTCGGCTTCGGTCGCCGTTAATTTTTCGACCGACGATTGCCATTTTACGGGGTCTTGGATTTGTGCGGATACGGGAACAAATCCCGCTATTGCAATCAAAATGAGAATAAACTTCTTCATGGCTCTTTTGACTAAATGAAAAAGACCTATCGGTTTTAACCCGACAGGTCTTGTTTTGTTCATCGAATAATCTGCTCTCCCTCTTTTGTAAAAAACCCGGCGTCGAAAAACGAATAGGTCGAAATCGATTCTATCTTGATGCGGCAATGCAACTTTCGCGCCCACTTTCGGCGAATGGAGAACAAACCTTTGGTCAGGTACGAAGCAATGTAAGGATGCACGCGCACAACGACTTGCTTCAATTTTTCCTGCTCAACGATATACGACAAGTTGTTGAAAAGATCGTCGTCGAACAGAATGCTGGGCGTGATTTCGCCGCTGCCTTTGCACACGGGGCATTTTTCTACCGTTTGCTCGTTCAGTTCCGGGCGCACCCGTTGCCGGGTAATCTGCATCAAGCCGAACTTGCTAACGGGCAGAATGTTGTGTTTTGCTCTGTCGTCGGACATCGCATCCTTCATCTTCTCGTACAGCTTTTGGCGATGATCGGCCGTGTACATGTCGATGAAATCGATCACGATAATGCCGCCCATATCGCGCAAGCGCAATTGCTGGGCAATATGTTGCGCGGCAATCAGGTTCACCTCCAAAGCGTTCGTTTCCTGATCGCTGCCGAGTTTGGTACGGTTGCCGCTGTTTACGTCGATCACGTGCAACGCTTCGGTATGTTCGATAATCAGATAAGCTCCGTTGCGAATGGAAACTGTTTTACCGAATAAAGCCTTGATTTGTTTGTTGATACCGAACCGTTCCATAATGGGAACGCCGCCTTTCATCAACTTGACGATCTTTTCTTTTTCGGGCGCAATGGAATTGATGTATTCCTTTACTTCCTTAAAATAATGTTCGTCGTTGACAAAAATGCTCGAAAACGTGCCGTTGAGCAAATCGCGAAGTATGGTCGACGCCCGGTTCATCTCGCCGAGGAACAGTTTGGGCGGTTTGGACTCTTGCAGGCTTTCGAACGCATCTTCCCATTTCTTCACCAATTCGCGCAGTTCCTCATCCAAGGATTCCGCCGATTTACCTTCTGCCACGGTGCGTATGATCACCCCGTAATGCTTCGGCTTAATGCTTTGTATTAAAGTACGTAAGCGCTTTTTTTCGTCCGCCGACGATATTTTTTGCGAAATGGAAACTTTATCCGAAAACGGAATCAGCACCAAATTTCGTCCGGCAATGGATATTTCGGAACTCAAACGCGGGCCTTTGGTCGATATCGGTTCTTTGGCTACCTGCACCAACATCGATTGTCCGGCTTTCAGTATATCGGCAATTTTACCTTTTTTGTCGATATCGGGTTCAGATTTGAACCGTTGCATGGAAAGGGCTTTCCCTTTACGTTGGATGGCCGTATCCAGGTACTTCTGCAAAGTTTGCACCTGCGGGCCTAAATCGAGATAATGCAAAAAAGCATCTTTCTCGTAGCCCACATCTACAAACGCAGCATTCAATCCGGGCATTATTTTTTTTACTTTGCCCAGATAAATATCGCCCACCGAAAATTGCAGATTGCTTTTCTCCTTATTCAGTTCAACTAACTGTTTGTCTTTTACATGCGCAATGACAATTTCTGATGGGGTTACGTCAATGATTAATTCGTTACTCACAACCCGTTTTGTTTTTTTTGGGAAGTTATTTCATTACGTATTATTTATTTCCGCCGGTCTTGCTTCTGCATTTTCGTATCTTCGATTTCACTTTCGGTGTTGATGACAGCAACCGTTTAGTACGAATCGGTGCAATAAATAATACCTATAAGGAAAGAAACCTAAAATTTTCATATAGAAAATTTTAGGTTCTTCAATAACTAATACGACATTAAATATTGATTATTTCTTTTTGTGCCTATTCTTTCTCAAGCGTTTTTTACGCTTGTGAGTTGCCATTTTATGTCTTTTTCTTTTCTTTCCGCTTGGCATTGTCTCTATTTTTATCCAAATTGGTTCTCACCAATTTTATTTAACATTACTTTTAACTTTATTGACAAACGTCTTGGCGGGTTTGAACGCCGGGATGTTGTGAGCCGGGATAATGATAGTCGTATTCTTGGAAATGTTGCGAGCAGTTTTTTGTGCTCTTTCCTTAACGATGAAACTTCCGAATCCTCTCAAATAAACGTTTTGGTTTTTAGCCAACGAACCTTTCACGCTTTCCATAAAAGCCTCAACTGCCTTCTGTACGGTAATTTTTTCGATTCCGGTACTTTTGGAAATTTCATTTACAATATCTGCCTTTGTCATGTCTTTAACTTTAAACTGGTTATTATTATTAATTGGGTTTACAAATTTTCCGGGTGCAAATATATACCTTTATTATAGATTATTAAAATATAACGCACATTTTTGTATGTTTTTTTACGTAAAAATTTATTTGTTCCCGAATGACAGGTCAAAAATTAATTGCTTGGTACGAAGTCAATAAGCGAAACTTGCCCTGGCGAGATACGCTAAATCCGTACCCGATATGGGTTTCGGAAGTTATCTTGCAGCAAACAAGAGTTAACCAAGGTTTGGATTATTATTATCGCTTTACGGATGCCTTTCCCGATGTTTTTTCTTTGGCCGGCGCCGAGGTCGACGACGTTTTGAAAATATGGCAAGGCTTGGGCTATTATTCGCGGGCGCGCAATATGCATGCCGCCGCCAAACAATTGTCGGAAACGTATCACGGAAAATTCCCCGAAACATACGATGCGTTGCTCACTATCAAAGGAATCGGCGATTACACCGCATCCGCCATCGCTTCTATTGCCTTCGGGCAAGCCGTTCCCGTGATCGACGGCAACGTGAATCGCGTTATTGCGCGTCTTTACGGAGTGCAACAGCCCGTAAACAAGCCCGAAGGACAAAAAATAATCCGCTCGTACGCCGAAAAAATGATGGTTCGCGAATCGCCCGGAACATACAACCAGGCCGTCATGGAATTCGGCGCGCTGCAATGCGTTCCGCATCGCCCCGATTGCGAGCGTTGCATATTGAAAAACGTGTGTGTCGCTTATGAAAAAGGCTTGCAGGACGCATTGCCCGTAAAAGTGAAGCCGGTGAAGATCGCCACGCGCTATTTTCATTATTTGGTAATCGCTTGCGGCGGAAATACATTCATACAACGACGTTCCGACGGCGACATTTGGAACGGACTGTACGAGTTTCCGATGATAGAAACCGATGCGGAGACCGATCCGGGCGAATTGAGCCGTTCGCCGGAATGGCAATCCCGGTTCGAAGGACAAATACCTCAAGTCCGATCCATATCTCCGGAAATAACACGCCGCTTGACACATCGAATTCTCAAAATCCGTTTTTATGAAATTTTTGTTGACAAACCAATCTTTCGGCAAGGACTTATCGAAATTCCGCGAGCATATATTCAAAAATACGCCGTCCCGAAAGTAATCGACAATTATCTGCAATCGAAAATGAAGAATGAAGAATGAAGAATTGTTGTCACTCGTCACTTGTCACTAATTTTTAGAAACCAAAAATGAAAATCGTCCTCTTGGGAGCGGGAAACCTCGCCGCGCACTTATCCGCAGCCTTAAAAAATGCAGGCTTTGAAATCGCTCAAATATACAATCGTTCCGAAAAATCGGCGCGGGAACTTGCCGACGCTTTGCACGCACGCTGCACAACCGACGCTGCGCAAATAGATACCGATGCGTCATTGTATTTGATGTGTGTCAGCGACGATGCCATTGCATCCGTGGCCGGAAAAATGCCGCCGACCGACGGCTTGGTGGTGCATACCGCCGGCAGCGTTCCGATGAAAATATTGTCGGACAAATTTCGGAACTGCGGCGTATGGTATCCGCTGCAAACATTCTCGAAATCCCGCCCGGTCGATTTTGCCGAAATTCCGCTTTTCTTGGAAGCAAATTCGCCCGAAAATCTGCAACTGCTTCGGCAAATTGCCGGAAAAATATCGAAAAAAGTATACGAAGCAACATCCGACGAGCGCATCCGGTTGCACTTGGCGGCGGTTTTCGGATGCAACTTCGTCAACTGCTTATATAATGTATCCGCCGGAATAGTCGGCGAAGCAGGTTTCGATTTCGAAATACTGGCGCCGTTGATCCTCGAAACAGCTCGCAAAGCCGTAGCATCGGGCGATCCGGGCAAAGTGCAAACCGGCCCTGCCGTCCGCAACGACACAAGCGTGATGCAAAAACATACCGAACTGTTGTCCGACCGGCCCGATCTGCCGGAAATCTATACGCGCCTGAGCAAATACATTTCGACAAGTCGTTTTCCCGATGCATAAAAACATTACCTTTGTATTCGTATTCGTTTAAATAAGATAAAAAGATGACGGCGCGACTCGAATTACCGGCCAAATATATCAATCCTTTCACCGACTTCGGGTTTAAAAAACTTTTCGGGACCGAAGCCAATAAGGAATTGTTAATGAATTTTTTGCAGGTGTTGCTTCAAA
>JAVBRP010000171.1:0-23496 GCA_031547815.1 Bacteroidales bacterium
TTTCGTTGCTCTTTGCCAGCGATGCCAAGCCTCCTATGGCGCCCAGATTCATGGTGTCCAGTGCCGAACTGGGTACGATGACCATGGAGCCTTTCTCTTTCAAGCCCTCGAACAACATATTCATCCCTCTGAGGTGTAACGCTACGGGATTATCGGTGTATTTCCGGCTGGCTTGCTCAAATTTTTCGGCAATCTCGGTTTCGGCCGTCCCCAGTATGACGCGGGCTCTCCGTTCGCGTTCGGCTTGGGCTTCCTTGCTCATGGCATCGGCCAAAGCCTGCGGTATGGCAATGTCTTTGATACCGACGGTTTGACACGTAATACCCCACGGGCCGGTGTTCCGGTCTAACACCTGTTGCAAATCCTCGGCAATTTTATCGCGCTCCTGCAGAAGCGTCGACAGTTCGTGCTTGCCGATGGTATCTCTCAAACCGGTCTGGGCGATGTGCTCAATCGCTTTTTGATATTCCTGCACTTCCAACGCAGCTTTTTCCACATCCCAAACCGTCCAGTACACGACTGCATCCACATTCACCGGTACCGTATCTTTGGTAAGGGTTTGCTCGGCCTTAAACGCGCTTACCCGCACTCGCTGGTCGATATAAGCGGATACACTGTCGATAACGGGGATAATCAGAAACAGGCCGGGGCCTTTCAATCCCTTGTATTTTCCCATTCGCAACACCACCGCCCGCTCCCATTGGTCGGCAATACGGATCGCAGACGCCACAAATATGGAAATGAGGATGGTGATTGCCAAGGCTTGGGCATTTGCAATTTGCATAGCGTACAAAACGGCCGATACGGCAATCGGTATCAGCAATACGGATAGGGAAACGGGGTTGAACCAACCCTTGTTCATTACATTTGTTGTCATAATTTATTGTTTTTTAGATGTTTCAATATCATTCAATTCTTGCTTGACTTCGTCGAGGCTAAAACCGTAGCTCAACGCAACGGAAGACAACCGGATACAAATCTCTTTCAGTTTTTCTTTCCGCTCCTTGTCCGGCACCGCATTTTCCGTTTTGTTGATAAAAGTTCCGGTACCTTGCTGGCTCTCCAAAATGTTTTTGATTTCCAGCTCTTTATATGCCTTGGAAATCGTATTCAGGTTTACTTTCAACTCTACGGCAAGCGCCCTGACCGTAGGAAGCTGTTCGCCCGGTTTAAGTTGCCCGGATGCTATGCCGAACCGTATCTGGTCGATAATCTGGCGGTAGATCGGCACTCCGCCCGAATAATCCAATAAAAACTTAATCATACAGATGTATATTTAATTATATTATTATTGTACTATTATAATATGACAAAAGTACAAAAAAATTTATTCCGCCAAACTTTTTTATAATTTTTTCGAAAAAAACAAGAATTTTCATTCTCCCGGCTTTCACATTTGTATGCAAATGTTCGTAATGGCGGTCGACAGAGCATTCGGCTGAGCGGCTGCCATTTCCGACTTTTTGAACAACTTCTTTTGTCATTTCAAAGAATACTCAATATCTTTGCTTGAATAAATTATCGGAAAGAAAAACAGCCTTAAAATTAACCAAACAATTGTCACAATGAACAGAAGAAATTTCATTAAAAGCTCCGCCGCATTTGCCGCTTTGGGCGCCGTCGGTTTGGAACAAGCTGCCTGTACCGCTTCGGCAGGACGCGCCAAAGCAATGAAGCCGCTGAAGATCGCGGCAACCGACTCGAACTTCGAGCGCGAACCGCTCATCCGGCCTTTCGGTTTCAAAGGCGGCTACATGCGCGAGATATGGCAAAGCGCCGCCATGCTGCAAGGCGAAAGCGGCACGCGAAAAGTCGGCATCTGCACCCACAGCGTGTTGTGGAGCGATGCAAGCGTGTTTGCCGCGCATTCGGAAGCTGCGGGCAATGCCATGATGTTTGCCATGACCGAACGCGGTTTGCAGATGGTCAAAGGTCAAACTTTCGAGTCGCCGGTACACATGGTGGACGGCATCATGGACGAACTGTGGCGCTACGGACAAAAAATTACCGATAACCCGCATCTGCGCAAAACATTTGCCTTGAATGCCCTCGTCGGCGTGGACAATGCCGCATGGCTGCTGTACGCCGCCGAAAACGGCATCACGAATTTCGACGACCTCATTCCGGCGGCTTATCGCCCCGCCTTGTCGCATCATCACGACACGGTGGCGAGCATTCCGCTGATGGCTTATGCGATCCCCGTCAGCGAAATCGTGCAAGCCGTAGACGACGGGTATTTCTTCATGAAGATCAAGATAGGCCAGCCCGGCACGCAGGAAGAAATGCTGCAAAAAGACATGGCCCGCTTGACGGAAATTCATCAAGCCATCGGCAACCGTACCACCACGCACTCGAAAAACGGAAAGTTGCCGTACTATTTCGATGCCAACGGCCGTTACGAAAAGAAGGAAACGCTGATGCGCTTGCTGGATCATGCCCGCAAGATCGGCGCTTTCGACCAGATCGCCATCATCGAGGAGCCGTTTCCCGAAGAGGTGGAAGAGGACGTGAGCGATCTCGGCGTGCGCATTGCGGCCGACGAAAGCGCGCACACCGATGCCGATGCGTTGAAACGCATCCAAATGGGTTACAAAGCAATGGCGCTGAAAGCGATTGCCAAAACGATGAGCATGACCATGAAGATCGCGCAGGTGGCTCACGAGCACAATGTGCCCTGTTTCTGTGCTGACCTGACGGTGAATCCGATTTTGGTGGAATGGAACAAGAACGTAGCCGCGCGGTTGTCGCCGTTTCCCGGTTTGGGAACGGGTTTGCTGGAAACCAACGGCCACCAGAATTACAAGTATTGGGACAAGATGTTGACCTACGACCCGACATCAAGTGCCCCGTGGGCCAAGACGGTCAAAGGTGTTTTCAATCTCGATAAGGATTATTACAAGCGCAGCGGCGGTATGTTCGAGCCTTCGCCGCACTACGAGGAGTGGTTCAAACAAGGTTAGAGCCGGAATAATTTATTTTAACCCCGGCCTAAAAAAGAGTTTCGGTATACAGGGAAACCGAACTCTTTTTTGGGTCGGGGTATTTTATTATCAGGAATGAGTTCCCTTCCGGCAGGAATATATTCCGGTCCTGCCGGAATGTGTTTCATTCTTGATGGAATTTATTTCATTCCTGATAGAATGTGTTTCATTCCTGATAGAATGTGTTCCGTTCTTGCCGGAATGTGTTTCATTCCTGATGGAATATGTTCCGTTCCGGCAGGAATATGTTTCATTTCACCAAGAATGTGTTTTGTTCCGGCAGGAATACGTTTTTTCCCTTTGCTTGCGCGCGTTTGTAACGCGTGCATTGAGTGTTATTGCATGCGTCGATCCAAACGCGCGCATGCTTTGCCAAAACCGAATTCCGCATCACGGCACGGGATCATACCCGTGCCCGCCCCACGGGTGGCAGCGCAGAATGCGTTTCAATGCCAGCCAACTGCCTTTCAATGCGCCGTGTTTCCGCAACGCCTCTATGGCATATTGCGAGCAGGTGGGCGTGTAGCGGCACGACGCGGGCGTGAGCGGCGAAATGCAATATTGGTAAAACTTTACCAACCCTATCAACAGATATTTAAAGGGATTCGGCATTTTGTCGGGCAATGTATTGCAAAATCTTTTTCATGGCAACTTCCAATATCGGTGTCGGCAGTATCCGATCGTCCGCATAAACCGCCATCAGCAAGATTTGTTGTCCGTCGACAACCGCATCGTTCAATATTTGTTTGTTGGTGCGGAATACTTCGCGCGTGCGGCGTTTTATCAGATTCCGCTTTACCGCTCGCTTGAATCGTCGTTTGGGTACCGACACGGCGAACCGGCTCGGAAACGATTCCGTTGCGGCGATTTTTTTCCAAAAAACTTTGTACGGCGATTGAAAAAAGACGTTACTCGCGGTAAATAAGTCCGAAATGGATCGTTTTCCGCGTAAGCGTTCTTCTTTGCATAATGTACGGCTCAAATTATTCCGGTTTCTTACCGTTTTTGGTTAAATCTTTGATATATTGCTCGATGGCCATTGTCATGGAAGGAACACCGGGGCGGGGCGCCGGAATGTCGACATGTATTCCTGCCGCCTTGCCGGCTTTTACCGTAGCGGGGCCGAAACAAGCAATTTTTATGTCTTCGTTCTGTTCGAACCCGGGAAAGTTCTGAAACAACGATTTTATTTCGAAAGGACTGTAGAATGCCAGAATATCATAGTCTTTGATATCGACATCCGACAAGTCGCTGCATATCGTTCGGTAGAGAATTACTTTCGTGTACTTGTATTTTTTCTTGTCGAGCAGTTTCGGTATCTCGGGTTTATGCGGATCGGAGAGGGGCAGCAATATCTTTTCGTCCTTGTGTTTCTGCATCAAATCCAACAACTCTTCCACCTTGGCGGCGTAAAATATTTTCCGTTTACGGTAGATGATATATTTCTGCAAATAATTGGCAATCGACTCGGAGGTGCAGAAATACTTCATGGTGTCGGGCACGGTGACACGCATTTCTTCGCAAATTCGGAAATAGTGGTCTATGGCCGTTTTGCTGGTGAGAAAAACCGCTCCGTGAGCCAAAATATCGACTCTGTATTGTCGGAATTCCTTTGAGGTGACGCCTTCAATCTTGATAAACGGTCTGAAATCAACCTTTAGATGGTATTTTTCGGCTAATTCGGTGAAAGGGGACTTTTCGGCTTCTCCCGGATGAGGCTGTGACACCAAAATTTTCTTAATCTTCAAAGCTTGATAATTTATAGAAACCAACGGACGAATGACCGGTTTTCTCGTATTTTAAAACCGTACGGGTTCACCGGAAATTTACATTACTAAATAATCATTCAATACTTTACAGACTTTGACAAATAACAAAAGCGGTAAAATTTCGAGCGTGCAAAGATACAAAATGAAATAGTACAACGGTACATTTTGTGCATGAATAATTTGAAAAATTCTTCGTATCCTGAGTAAATACGACATTCCGAAAATCGCGATGACGCCGTATATTGCGTAAGGAACGATTTCGTATGCCACGAAAGGAATGCCGGCAACGAGCGGGAAAATGAATATCCCGATGTTGCGGTTATACAAAAACATGTTATAAATGTACGTTTTGGAAAGGGATTGGGTCATGAATACGACACCGAGCATTTTCCAAACGCCCGCTTTTACCAGATAGAGCAAACCTGCGAATAGAGAGAAAAACAGGACCGACAATGCGTAATTTCCCCACAAGGGGCCGCCTCCGAAAAATGGTAATGCTACCGAAACGTAGATGCCGACAACGAGCGCGAACAAAATGTTGGACGACAGTGCGGCTTGTCGATCGGATTCGCGGCGCTCCTCATACATCCGGCGCGCTTGCCGGTAGCTGAAAACCGATATAAATGCCTGCGACAGATTGTCTCCGAAGCGAAACTTGATGCTTGTCAGCAGAATCAACCCGCACACAATGAAAAACGTGATGACGGAAGGATAAACATCCGTACGCACTTCGCTCGGAAAACCCGCAGGCGCCGCCGGTGGCGCAACAGTTACGACGGGAACGGCAGCCGATAAACTGTCGGCAGGTGATGTGAGCGTTGCGGTATCAATGTTTTCGGCAAAGGTTGCAAACCCTGCGGTGTCGATACTTAACGAGTCCGGCTCGAAAGCAAATGTTATCGGCTGGTACCAACGTTCGAGAATGGTCAGCGAAAGCGTGTCGGGAAAATCGGATCGGGGCGAACAACCGATGTGTCGGTATTTGGCTATCAACGAATCGATTTCGATGGACGGCTTTCGTAGCGTTTCTATTCTCGGCCGGATCACGCGCGTCTGTTGTTCGGCAACGATTTGCTGTTCGCGCTGTTCGACTTGTTCTATGATTTCTTGCGCCCGATCTTGGTCAATTTGCAGCTTCTCCACGGGAACATTCAGCCGAAACGGTCGACCTTGTTGCGGCGTCGGCCTTAACAAACTGTCCTGTCGTATCTCGAAACCGGAGTAAGAAAGCATTCCTTTTTACAATTTTTGATTTTTGATTTTCGATTTTTGATTGCTTCGTTTAGGTTCGAATTTTGAGCAAATCAAAAATCAAAAATTGAGTCCCCTCCGAAAAGTCGTTTTCACCCCTAAATTCCCTAAAGGGGACTTACGCAAAGCGCGGTATACCGAGACTCCCCTTTAGGGGTCGGGGGTAAAAACAACGCATTGCGTACTTTTCGGAGAGGACTCAAAATTTAAAATGTTTTATTCGTCATAAACCACGCCGCTGCCGAATTCATCTTCCACGTTGCAATCCAACAACTTCATATTGAAATTGTCGGGGCGTTCGAACGGGCCTTGCGTCAAGCCGATGTTCTTGTCGGCATACACTTTCTGCATGAACATGCCGTAAATGGGCAATGCCATGTTCGCACCCTGCCCGAGACTCATCACATCGAACCGGATGGAACGATCCTCGCCGCCGACCCATACGCCCGCCACAAGATCGGGAGTGATGCCCATATACCAACCGTCGGAATGGTTTTGCGTTGTTCCCGTTTTTCCGCCCATATCGTTCATCAACTGATAAGTGGAGCGAAGCCTTGTTGCCGTACCGCCTCTCACCACGCCTTGCAGCAGGTTCACCATCAGATAGGCCGTTTGTGCGCTGATGGCTTCTTCCTTGTATGAACTGAAACGTTGCAGCAAGTTTCCGTTTTTATCCGCGATGCGCGTCACATAAATCGGCTCGGAATACACGCCGCCGTTAGGGTATACCGAAAATGCGGCCGTCATTTCGGACAGCGATATATCGGGCGTTCCCAGCACAATGGACGGCACGGGATCAATGTGGCTCGTAATTCCCATTTTTCGGGCCATTTCGACCACCGCGGCAGGCGACACCTGCTTCAAAAGCCATGCGGTTACATTGTTTTCGGAAGTCGCCAAACCCCATTTCAAAGTTACCCATTTATTGAAATATTCTTTCTTTCCCGAACTTTTGGGCGTCCACGTGCTGTCGGGCGTAATGAATGTTTGCGGCACATTCAATACCTTGTAGCATGGCGTCAATTCCTTCTTATCCTGAAATGCCAACGTATACAGAAACGGCTTGAATGTCGATCCGACCTGACGTTTCTGTTTCACCCCGTCCCACTTGAAATGCCGGAAATTGATGCCGCCCACGTATACCTTCACTTCGCCCGTATGCGGATTCATGGCCATCATGCTGGCGCGCAGATACGCTTTGTGCCAGCGGATCGAATCCCACGGACTCATGATCGTGTCTTTGTCGCCCTCCCATGTGAAAATGGTCATTTCGCACGGCTCTTTAAACTTTTTAATGATATCCTTCGGCGATATATTTTGCTTGCGCATGTTAGCATAGCGCTCCGTTTGGCGCATCGAAGTCAGCATGATGTCTTCGATTTGTTTGTCGGTCAAATCGTTCGAGAACGGCGCTTTCTTGCGGCTTTTCTTTTCTTTGAAAAAATCCTTTTGCAGCGATTCCTTCAAATGCTTTTTCATGGCCTCTTCGGCGTATTTCTGCATGCGCGAATCGATCGTGGTGTAAATTTTCAAACCGTCTGTATATAAATTGTAGGGCGTCTTGTCCGGTTTCAAATTCTTGTTGCACCATCCGAACAACGGATTTTCGGCCCATTGTATCGAATCCTCCAAAAAACTTTGCGGATTTCCGTTTCGTTCTCTCACCGGTTCCTTCTTGCTCATGTTCAACCGCAAATATTCCCTGAAATAATTGGCGTTTCCCGCCTCATGATCCTGCCGCTCGAAGTCCAATTGAAGCGGCACCTGCTTGAGCGAATCGCACGCACGTTCACTCAGGAATCCGTTCTCCTCCATCTTGTTCAGCACGCTGTTGCGTCGCGCGGTCGCCCTTTCGGGATGTTTCACGGGATTGTAAAAACTCGGCCGTTGCAACATGCCCACCAACAAGGCGGCATCTTCTATTTTCAACGAATCGACGCTTTTTTGGAAATAGGTTCGCGCCGCCGATTTAATTCCGAACGCATTGTATCCGAACGGAACCACATTCAGATACATCGTCACGATCTCCTGCTTGGTATATTGTTTTTCGAGCCGCACGGCAATTACCCATTCTCTGAATTTGATGGTGGCCATGTGCGCTTTCTGCGCCAATCCCCAACTGTATTTGGTGGTATCTCTTTTGAAAAGCTGCTTTGCCAACTGCTGTGTGATGGTGCTTCCGCCGCCCTCGCCCGACCGTTGCAGCAGAACGGTTTTCACCGCCACGCGCACCAAGCCTATTCCGTCGATTCCCGAATGGTCGACAAATCGATGATCCTCGCGGGCAATCAACGCATTTACCAAATAAGGCGGTAAGTCTTTGTAATCAACGGGATTTCTGTTCTCTTCCAAATAGAAGGTGGTCAACAATTTACCGTCCGCCGAGTAAATCTCGGTGGCAATGTCGGTATTCGGGTTTTCCAAATGCTCGAAAGTAGGCATGAACCCGAATTTTCCGTTGGCTATCAAAACAAATAAAAGAACAACAAATAAAAATAATCCCGCCGCGATCCCCCAAAAAATGTACAGAAACTTCTTCTTTCGAGGGATTGCCGTCTGTTTTTTAACCATGTTTATTTTTTAAAGAAAGCGCAAAAATACGAAATAATTACACTAAAATTTTGAACATCCGATTCTATTTGTTTTTCTTTGCATCGTTTTTTGAAATTGCTCCGAACTTGCAATCGAAATTCGATTTTTCGGTACGGAAATCTTCGAAATGTCTCGATAATCGCGATGTCGGAAGCAATGCAAGGACATTATTCGGAATCCGAATATAAAGTAAGTTGGTGAAAACCGGATCAAAATTATCACGTTCATGCCCTGCGGGCAATTTTAGTTTTGATGCACGAGTTGCTGTTGACGTTTTTTCCCTGTCGGGAAATTACCGATATTGTCCGTAGGACAACAACGTCAATAGAAATCGCATGGTAAGAAAGAAGAGATTGCCCGTAGGACATTAACTTGTATCATCCGCGATATGCCGACAATTTTTATTCTCGATTCATTATTTTGATTTATATCCGATGGAACAAAATTTAGTGATTGTAGAGTCGCCCGCCAAAGCCAAGACCATTGAAAAATTTCTCGGTAAGGATTACCTTGTAAAATCGAGTTTCGGGCATATTCGCGATTTGGAAAAGAAGAATTTGGGTATCGACATAGCGCATAACTATCAACCTCAATATATTATTTCGGAGGGGAAAGGGCCGGTGGTTGCCGAATTGAAAAAGTTGGCCAAGCAAGCAAAAACCGTGTGGCTCGCTTCCGATGAAGACCGCGAAGGAGAAGCCATTGCGTGGCATTTGGCAGAAGTGCTCGATTTGAAAAAAGACAATACCAGACGCATCGTCTTCAACGAAATAACGAAAGATGCCATTCTCAAAGCAGTAGAAAACCCGCGCGACATCGACAAAAACTTGGTCGATGCACAGCAGGCGCGTCGCGTGTTGGATCGTTTGGTCGGATTCGAACTGTCGCCCGTGCTTTGGAAAAAAGTGCGGCCTTCGCTTTCGGCGGGGCGCGTGCAATCCGTCGCCGTTCGGCTTCTGGTGGAGCGCGAGCGCGAAATACGCGAATTCAAAAGCAAATCGTCATTCAAAGTTACCGGAAAGTTTCCCGTTTCGGATAAAGACAAAAAAGCCGTTCTCGGCGCCGAATTGGATAAACGTTTCGACACGGCGAAGGAAACCCTTGCTTTTTTGGAACGCTGCAAATCGGCAAGCTACCGTGTAGCCGACATCACCACCAAACCCGCGAAAAAATCGCCCGCTCCGCCTTTCACCACATCCACTTTGCAGCAGGAAGCAAGCCGCAAATTGGGCTTTTCGGTGGCGCAAACCATGTCGGTGGCGCAAAAACTCTACGAAGCGGGAAAAATAACGTATATGCGTACCGACTCGGTCAATCTGTCGGACATGGCGATCGGCATGGCCAAAAAGGTGATTACGAGCGAATTCGGCGAACGATATTCGCAAAGCCGCCAATATAAAACCAAAAGCAAAGGAGCGCAGGAGGCGCACGAAGCCATCCGCCCCACCTACATGGATAAAGCGGATGTTGCGGGTTCGGCGCAGGAAAAACGCCTTTACGAATTGATTTGGAAACGGACGGTTGCCTCGCAGATGAGCGACGCGCAATTGGAAAAAACCACCGTCACCATCGACATTTCCGGAATGTCCGAAAAATTCGTGGCAACGGGCGAAGTCATCAAATTCGACGGATTCCTTAAATTATATATCGAATCGCTCGACGACGAAAACGAGGAAGAAAAAGGCGCTTTGTTGCCGCCCATCAGCAAGGGGCAAAGCCTTACGGCCGACGAGATCACGGCCACGCAACGTTTCACGCACCACCCGCCGCGCTACACTGAGGCAAGTCTGGTGAAAAAACTCGAAGAACTCGGTATCGGACGACCGTCGACGTATGCACCCACCATTTCCACCATTCAGCAACGCGGCTACGTGGTAAAAGAAGATAAAATCGGCGTCGAACGCGAATATGCCGTATATACATTAAAAAATAGCACGCTGAAAGAGGAAATCAAGACCGAAACCACAGGTGCGGAAAAAGCGAAACTTTTCCCGAGCGACATCGGCATGATCGTGAACGATTTCCTTGTCGACCATTTCAACGATATTCTCGATTACAATTTCACGGCCTCCGTCGAAAAGGAATTCGACGAAATAGCCGAAGGAAACCTGAATTGGGCGAAAATGATCGATAAATTCTATCACCCGTTTCACGACAAGGTCGATCTTACGCTCAAAACATCAGAGCGCACCGTCGGCGAACGCAAACTCGGTATCGATCCCGAAACGGGGAAGCCGGTGTTGGCCAAAATCGGAAAATACGGGCCGTTGGTGCAGATCGGCGAAGTGTCCGACGAAGATAAGCCGCGTTTTGCGGGTTTGCTGAAAGACCAGCATATCGAAACCATCACGCTCGAAGAAGCGCTGGAACTGTTCAAACTGCCGCGCAAGGTCGGGCAATACGAAGGAAAAGACATCACGGCCGCCGTCGGCAGGTTCGGGCCTTATCTGCTGCACAGCTCCAAATTTTACTCGCTCAAACCCGCTACCGATAATCCGCTGACGGTGACATTGGAACGGGCCGTCGAAATCATCGAAGCCAAGCGCGAAGCCGATCGCAACAAGGTGATCAAAGCATTTGACAAAGAACCCGAACTTCAAATTCTGAACGGGCGCTGGGGGCCTTATATTTCCTACAAAAAAGAAAATTATAAGATACCCAAGACGCAAGAACCGTCGGCATTGACGTTGGACGATTGCATGAAAATTATTAAAGAAAGCGCCGAGAAGCCGGCCACGCGCGTCCGCAAAAAAACAAAGAAATGAATCCGGTCGATTATTTGATTCCCGTCAATCGCGGCGTAAACGAACAGGGCAGTTTCGGAAGCGACATTATATTATATGGCGGCGAACCGTATTTCGAGCTTCCCGAATCGACAAAGGTAGCCATACTCGGCGTTCCCGAAGATCGATTTTCGGACGGAGCGGGCGAGATAAAATCGCCCGAAAAGATTCGCAAGCAATTATACGCCTTGTCGGCAGGATCGCCGGGCACAGTTGTCGATTTGGGCAACCTGCGTACGGGGAAAACATTGGCCGATACCTATTTCGGGTTAAGGCATATATTGTCTGAACTTTATGAACATAATATTGTTACATTACTCATCGGCGGGACGTCCGACGTTTTTTACGGGAATTATCTTGCCTTCGAGAACAGGAAAGTCACGGTAACAACCGTTTCGCCGCGGCTTCGATTCTTCGACGGCGCCGAAAAGCACCCGTTCAATGCGTTGACGTTCGATCGCGGCGACTTGCCCGTGTATATGTGCAATATCGGCTATCAGTCGTATTATGTATCTCGGAAGGATCTGGAGTTTTTCAGAACCGAACACCTCGAAGCATACCGCTTGGGAGAAGTCCGAGCCGGAAATATTTGCGAAAGCGAACCGGTGATTCGCGATTCCGATTTATTGAGCATCAGCATGAATGCCGTCAAATATTCGGACGCACCCGGCGCTTCGAATGCCTCGCCCAACGGCTTTTCCGGCGAAGAGATATGTCAGATAAGCCATTATGCGGGGTTAAGCCATCGGTGCAGGTCGGTGGGTATATTCGATATGGTTCCGCAGAACGATTTGCGCGATATCACGGCCAAATTGGCGGCGCAGGTTGTATGGTATTTCATTGAAGGAGTGAAACGGCGCAATGTCGATAATCCGAGAGATGCAGTCCAAAATTTTAAAAAATATGTTATTTATTTCGACCAATTGCATCATAATTTGTGTTTTTACAAAAATATTAAAACCGAACGGTGGTGGATGGAAGTACCGTCGCTGAACAATGATCGCGAAAGTGAGATAATTTCTTGCACCCGTGACGATTACGCAAAGGCGTCCGAGCAGGAAATCCCCGATCGATGGTGGAAGATGTATCAAAGAATAAATTGAAAAGTTTGCTTTTCGAAAAAAAGAAAATAAAAAAATAATCTATTGATTATTAGAGAAATAAGTTTATTTCTTAAAAAAAAAGATAAAAACCTCAACAAATAATGTAACCATTTGCATCTTTAAACAGTATAATGGAATGTTAAAGTGCAAACAAAATTCCATAAAGCATTTTTGTTCGTAAACAATTTTTTTCGTTATTTTACGTTTTTTTATAATGTCAATATTCTGTAAGAATTAAGATATCGGAATTCGGAATGAGGAGATTGCTAATCGGTCTTTTGTGCGGCTTTACAATGGTCTTTGATATCATTGCCCAGCAGGATCCGCAGTATAGCCAGTACATGTTCAACCAACAGGCTATCAATCCGGGCTATGCGGGAAGTCATGACGCTATTTGCGTTTCGGCTGCCCATCGCCAACAGTGGGTTGGGTTTGGCGGAGAGCCTGTAACATCGGTATTTACCGCAAATGCGCCTTTCAAACTGTTCGGGGCGAGCCATGGAGTGGGCCTCACATTGATGAGCGACGAACTCGGGTTTTCTCAAGATGTAAGCGTCGGTTTGGACTATGCATACCGCTTGCCGCTCGGCCCCGGTAAATTGGGGATCGGCATCAGCGGGATGTTTCTCAACAAAGCGTTGGATGCGGTATGGGATCCCGGAAAGGGAGGTACGGCGGCCGACAGCGATCCCGGAATACCCGGAGCAAACGAGAGCGTGATGGGGTTCGATATGGGCTTGGGAGTTTTTTACCGCGCCGAACGCGCATACTTGGGATTGTCGACCACGCACCTTCTCGAGCCGAAACTGAAATACGAAGAAGATAATTACATCCTGAAAAGACATTATTATGTCACCGCCGGTTGTTTGCTTCCGCTTCGGAACCCCGTTTGGGAATTGGCGCCTTCGTTGATGGCCTATTCCGACGGCACGGCATCGCAAATCACCGCCAACGCCAACATCATGTACAATAAAAAGATTTGGGGCGGAATAGGATACCGATTGAACGATGCCGTTATTGCCATGATCGGCGTGGATATATTCAACGGATTAAAAATAGGGTATTCATTTGACTATTCATACACGAATATCAGGCAATACGCACCCGGAGGTTCGCATGAAATAACGGTCAGCTATTGTTTCAATCTGGTTAAAGATAAAATTGTCAAGAAATATAAAAGTGTACGATTTTTATAACAGTTATAGGAAAGTATTAATTTTCGATTATATGAAGCGATTAATTCCCGGAGTTTTTCTTTTTTTAATTTTGTACGGCTGCGGCAGCAGCACAAGCGGCGAATTGACCGGCGTGCAGGGTCGCGGCAAATATTTCGAGCCGGAACCTTACGGAATGGTATTTATCCCGCTGGGGGCGATGACCGTCGGGCCAAGCGATCAAGATGTGGCTTGGTCGCAAGATGTTTTATCGAAGACCATTACGGTAGACGCTTTTTGGATGGACGAAACCGAAATTACCAACAACGAATATCGCCAGTTCGTCCATTGGGTAAAGGATTCCATTGCACGTCGCACATTGGCAAAAGCAGGTGTCGACGGTTTCCTGAAAGAAGGCGATGAAAACGACATGCTGGACGAAGACAAGCGTCCGCTTAATTGGTCTACCAAAATCGACATCCGTAAAAACGAAGACCAAAAAGAAGCTTTGGAGGAAATGTATCTGCCGCAGAACGAGCGTTTCTTCGGGCGTAAAGAAATCGATACACGCAAATTGATCTACGATTATTATTGGGTGGATATGAAACAAGCCGCTCATCCGCGCAACAGATACGATTATCAAAAGAAACAATACAACGGATTTGCATTCAATGAATTGGGCGAGAGAATAGAAGTAAAAGACCGTTCGGCTTTCGTGCTGCACGACAATGTGCCCGTGTACCCCGACACATTGGTTTGGATCAGCGATTTCTCGTATTCGTATAACGAACCTATGGTAAACATGTATTTTTGGCATGTAGCATACGACTATTACCCGGTAGTAGGCGTCAACTGGAAACAGGCAACCGCTTTCTGTATATGGCGCACCCAATTGTTGAACAGCGCACTTACCGATGGAGGAGATCCGGGCGTACACCGGTATCGTCTGCCCACCGAATACGAATGGGAATATGCCGCACGCGGCGGCCTCGAAAACTCGAAATATCCGTGGGGCGGACCATACACGCGCAACAACCAGGGGTGTTTCCTTGCCAACTTCAAGCCCTTGCGCGGTAATTATGCCGACGACGGAGGAGTACGCACCGTACGTGTGGCTACCTACGAACCCAATGAATGGGGATTGTACGACATGGCGGGTAATGTGGCCGAATGGACCATCAGCGCTTACGATGAATCGGCATATCGGTTCACGCACGATTTGAATCCCGATTATAAATACAACGCACGTCCCGACGAACCGGCCGTCATGAAACGAAAAGTGATCCGCGGCGGTTCGTGGAAAGACATCGAATATTATTTGCAGGTAAGCACGCGCGCTTACGAATATCAAGATTCTGCGTCTTCCTACATCGGATTCAGATGCGTGCGCGATTATTTGGGAAATTCGGTACGATAGCTAAAATAAAATTAATATAGAGTAGAAATAAAAATTAAAAATAACATTAAAAATTAATATTATGGGTCTTGGAGAATTAACACAAAGTTCCGGTTGGAAAAAATTTATGGCCAAATTGTACGGTCTGGGTGCAGCGGTGGTTATCGTTGGTGCGTTGTTCAAAATCCAACACTGGCAGGGAGCCGGAGCAATGCTTACCGTTGGGTTGTTGACCGAGGCAATTATTTTCTTCTTCTCGGCTTTCGAACCGTTGCACGAAGAATTGGATTGGACTTTGGTGTATCCCGAATTGGCCGGTATGACCGATCCCGATGAATTGGAAGGTGTGAAAGAAGTTTCGAAAAGCTCGGGAGCATTGGAAAGATTCGATGACTTGATGGGCGGCTTGGGTGGCATTGATCCTACGGTGATCAAGAATCTGAACAATTCGTTCGATAAATTGAATGCGACAGCGGCAGGCATTTCCGATGTTTCGCAAGCAACCGCAGCCACAACCAAGTACGTGCAAAATGTAAGCGCGGCAGCCGAGTCGGTGGGCAGTTTGTCTGCAACCTTCCAACAAACGGCAGCAGGCTTGCAGCAATCGGCAAGCGCCATCAACAGTTCGTCGGCAGCCATGACCGCTATCAGCGACAGCAGCAAAGGCTATGCGGCTCAATTGGAAGGCATGAATAAAAACCTTTCGGCCCTGAACGCAGTATATGAACTGCAATTGCGCGGCACCAACGATCATTTGCAAAAATCGCAAGCCGTATATTCCGGCATGGAGCAAATGATGGCCGATATGAAAGCCTCCGTCGAAGAAACACATCGCTATCGCGAAGAAATGGCCGGCTTGAACAGAAATCTTGCCAATTTGAACACCATTTACGGCAACATGTTGTCGGCAATGAATGTAAGAGGTTAATATTATTCATGAATAATAACTAACATCATAATAATATGGCTCACGGTAAAGAAACACCGAGGCAGAAGATGATCGGGATGATGTATTTGGTGCTCACCGCAATGTTGGCGCTGAATGTATCGGCAGACATCCTCAACGCTTTTGTCCTCGTGGATGACGGGTTGGTAAAAACAACCGCAAATTTTGTCGCGAAAAACGAATCGGCATACAGCATATTTGATGCGCAAATGGAAAAAAGCGCAGCCAAAGTAGGTCCTTTTCGTGATAAAGCATACAGTGTGAAGGACAAAGCCGATCAATTGGCCTATGATATTCAGCAATTGAAGGTTGAAATCATCAAGCATTGCGACGGAGACGACGCTCCCGCACTTACACCCGCAGATTGGTCTGTCGGTGCGAAAAGGGAAAAAATGTCGACTTACAACATCAGCGATGCTTTGATCGAATCAAAAGACAATTTGGATAAACCGGCCGAGATCATGATTGTGAGAGGTAAAGGTGAAGAATTGAAGAAAAAGATTGAAGAGTACAGAGATCATCTTCTTTCTTTGACGAATGACCCTACGCTCCAAGCAACCATCAAAGAAGCATTGAACACCGATGCTCCGCCTAAAAAAGAGGACGGTACGGTGCAAACTTGGGAATCGAGCCACTTCGAGCATATCCCGATGGTTGCCGTAATCACCATGATGTCGAAATTGCAAAACGATGTTCGTAATGCAGAAGCCGATATCATACAAAACTTGTTATCGCAGATCGACGCTTCCGATACCAAGGTAAACAAGATGGAAGCCATCGTGATGTCCAAGACAAGTTACGTATTGCAAGGCAATGAGTACGAAGCGCGGATTATTCTGGCAGCATACGACAGTTTGCAAAAACCTCAGATATTCATCGGGCCTTACAAGAAAACGGCCACGGGTTACGAAATGGTAGGCGAAGGCAAACCGTTGCCATACGATGCGCAAGGACGGGCCATTTATCGGAGTTCGGGCACATCGGTAGGCAACTTCACCTTACAGGGCCTTTTGCAGTTGCCCGGACCTGACGGTATGATGACTTATCCTTTTACTTCCGAGTACCAAGTGGGTAAAGCCGATGCCGTTATTTCGCCCACTAAAATGAATGTATTCTACTTCGGCGTGGATAATCCGGTAAGCATTTCCGTGTCGGGTGTTCCTTCCGACAAAATCAGCGCCAGCATGACCAACGGTACCTTGACAAGGTCCGGTGGCGATTGGATCGCAAAACCTTCCTCCGGGAGCGGTGGTTCAAAAATAACGGTAACAGCCAATGTCAACGGACAAAATCGCGTAGTGGGAAGTTCGGAATTCCGTTTAAAAATGATTCCCAATCCCGTAGCAAAAGTAGCCGGCAAGATCGGCGGTAAAATAGATAAAGGTACTTTGTCAGCTCAATTGGCGGTAATTGCCGAAATGGAGAATTTCGATTTTGACTTGAAATTTAAAGTGACCGAATTTAATGTAACCGCAGTGGTGAAAGGTTTTGCGCAAAGCAAATTGGCAAAAGGAGCGGCAATCACCGCCGAACAAAAGACACTGATCGGTAGTTTAACGAAAGGTTCCAAAGTCTATTTTGAAGATATAAAAGCTGTAGGTCCCGATGGCAGAACAAGAGAATTGGGAACTATCGGTTTTACCATAGATTAATCAAGTAAGTATTTTATATGAAGCGCATCAGCAGCATTTTTTTAGGATTGGTTTTATTGACGATCGGCACGCTTTCGGCGCAAGAACCGGCGGCTAAGGTCGATTCGACGACCACTGCACTTGACTCTAAGGTGGAGGTATATCAAAAGGAAAATATTCCTTTCAAAAAACCGATCCCTTATGCACCGGTCAGGGAAGCGGATGTAATGTTCGAAAAAGTTATATGGCGGATGGTCGATCTTCGCGAAAAACAGAATTTACCGTTGTATTATCCCACTGCCGTCATCGGGAGCAGAACCAATTTGGTAAACCTTCTGATGAAAGGAATCGAAAGCGGAGAAATAACCCCTTACGATCCGAATCTCGGCAGCGATGAATTTGCCGTTAAAATGACTGCGGATCAAGCGAAATCGCAATTCTGGACCCGTCAGGATACCATTGATGTGGCGAACGAGGACGGCGAATTGGTAAAACAGGTAAGACCATCAAAAAGCCTGATGGACGAAGTAAAGTTGCTTCTGATTAAGGAAAAAATCTATTTCGATAAGCGACATTCGATGTTGATGCGTGTTGTTATCGGTATTTGCCCCATCCGACTGTATTCGCGCAGCGGCGATGAATCGGATGCTACGCAGATGGAGAAGGCAAAGACCATGTGGGTGTACATGCCCGAAGCAAGAGCTGTTTTGGCGCGTCATCCCGTATTCAACCGTTTCAACGATGCACAAAATATGTCGTTCGACGATTTCTTCATGTTGAACCGTTACAGCGGTTATATTTATGCCGTATCCAACGTGTATAACAACCGATTGATCAGCGAATATGCGGCGGGAGTTGATGCTTTGTATGAAGCGCAACGAATCGAAAACGAAATATTCGACTATGAGCAAGACTTGTGGGAATATTGATCGTTCAGCAAATTTTAAAGATTTAAAAAAGTGCGGTTTCTACCGCACTTTTTTTGTATTTTTCAATATCTTTTTTGAATCTTGAACTCATAACATACGGCAGCCCCGAATATCGGGAAATGTTAACTTTGCGGTATAAGGTTTTGCGCGAGCCGTGGGGTTTGGATTTCTTGCAACCGGATTTACGAAACGAACAAGGCGACGCTTTTATCACATATCGCGAAGAAGGGCGAATTGTCGGCTGCTGCATCTTGACGCGACAAAGCCCCGAAGTCGTCAAGTTGCGCCGGATGGCGGTGCATCCCGATCGCCGGGGAATAGGTGTCGGAGCGAAATTACCGGCATTTGCCGAACAATACGCCAACGAACAAGGATATGCGACGATGGTGCTTCATGCGCGAAAAACAGCCGAGAATTTTTACGCAAAATACGGTTATTCTGCCGACGGAGATGTATTTATCGAAGTAGGGATGCCGCATGTTTTGATGAGGAAACAGATGCTTTAGGAACAAACCGGGCGTTTCGCCGGGCGGGATTTTGTCGGTAAAAGCGAGCAAACCGCTTGCCCGCACGAAACGTAAACAATCCCGATTTGTCTCTGTTCTACTAATATGCACAAGAGAAATTCTTCGAACAGGATATTGCTTTGGTTGGCGGCCATCGGCTTTTTCATGCAAACGCTGGATACCACCATTGTCAACACAGCCATACCCGTGATGGCCAAAAGTCTGGGCGAAAGTCCGTTGCAGATGCAGGCGGTAGTTGTTTCCTATGCGCTGATGATGGCCATACTGACACCGGCCGGCGGATGGTTGGCCGACAAATTCGGAACGCGGAGAATATACCTGCTGTCCATATTCCTTTTTACCACAGGCTCTTTCTTTTGCGCCGCATCGCAGAATCTGACGCAACTGGTCGTTTCCCGCATCGTTCAAGGAGCGGGAGGAGCCATGCTGCAACCCGTAGGGCGCTTGACGGTGCTGAAGGCTTTCCCGCACGAAAAATTTCTGAAAGCGATGAGCTTCGTTACCATTCCGGGATTGATCGGGCCGCTGGTGGGGCCTGTTTTGGGAGGCTGGCTCTCGCAATCGTTTTCGTGGCATTGGATTTTCCTGATCAACATACCGGTGGGAGTTGTCGGTTTTATCCTTTCGGCTGTTTACATGAACGATTTCCGTTTTCCGAAAGTGAAACGATTCGACACCGGCGGATTTCTGATGATCGCTTTCGGAATGGTCGCCGTATCGTACGCTTTGGATGGAGTTGTCGAATTGGGAATGCGCCAAGCAACGGCGGTTCTGCTTGTCATCATCGGATCGGTATTCATTGCGGGATATTGGCTGTACGCTTCCCGTAAGGAAAATGTTCTTTTTCCGTTGCGTATGTTCGATGTTAATACCTTCCGCGTGGGCATATCTGGCAACTTCTTTTCGCGGATAGGCATCAACGGCAGTCCGTTTTTGTTGCCCCTCTTTTTTCAGGTCGGATTGGGCTACTCGCCGTTGAAATCGGGCTTGATGCTTTTACCCGCCGCTGTTTCGGGTATTTTGATCAAGAAATTGGGGATCGGAATAATTCATAAAATCGGTTATCGCAACACCTTGATCGGGAATACCGGCATCATAGGGATTATTTTGGCCGCTTTCGGCTTCATTTCAGGCTCCGAACCTTTATGGATCAGTCTTTTGCTGCTTTTCATTATGGGAGGCGTCAATTCGCTGCAATTCACCGCCATGAATACCATTACGCTGAAAGATTTGGATGAGTCGTACGCAAGCAGCGGCAACAGCCTGCTGTCTATGGTAATGATATTCTCCATGAGTTTAGGCGTTGCCGTTGCGGCCGCATTGCTGTCGCTTTTTCAAAATGTTTCGGAGACGCAACATCGTCCCGACGGGCTTTTTGCTTTTCATGCCGCATTCATCTGCCTCGGCGTCATTTCGGCCGTTACCTCCGTCATATTCGCACAACTGCCGAAGGACAAACCGGGAAAATGATTTTTTCAATATTTATTGCCAACTTTGCATTTTATTTTACATCATATTTTGGCAAAGATAAAAGTAGCGGCAGGATTATCGGGAGGCGTCGATTCGAGCGTTGCGGCTTGGCTTTTGAAGCAGCAGGGCTATGATGTGACGGGCTTGTTCATGATCAATTGGCACGATACGGAAGGAACCCTGTCGGGCGATTGTCCGTGGCAGGACGACATTATTTTCGCGCAATTGGTTGCCCGCAAGCTCGACATTCCTTTCGAGGCGGTCGATCTCAGCGATGCGTATCGCCGCAGGGTGGTCGATTACATGTTCGAGGAATATCGCAACGGACGGACGCCCAACCCCGATGTGCTGTGCAATCGCGAAATCAAGTTCGATATGTTTGCCGAAGCGGCATTCGCGCGCGGCGCCGAGTACGTGGCTACCGGGCATTATTGCCGCAAGGAAACGATCGATGTGAACGGCGCGCCGATGCACAGATTGCTGGCGGGCGTCGATCTCGGCAAGGATCAGAGTTATTTTCTGTGCCAACTTTCGCAACAACAACTTGCAACCGCGTTGTTTCCCATCGGGCATTTGCTCAAATCGGAAGTGCGCCGCATCGCCGAAGAAAACGGATTGGCCACCGCACGCCGAAAGGATTCGCAAGGCATTTGCTTTGTCGGAAAAGTCGATCTGCCCGTGTTTTTGCAACAAAAACTGGAAGCCAAAGACGGCGTGATTGTTGAAATACCTGCCGATTTCGAAGGCTTTGACCGACCGGTTCCCGAAACCGATTTGCACGAAAAGTTGCGAGCGCTTTCCGCGCCATACCGGTATCGGCCTGCCGACGGGAAGGTAGTCGGAAAGCATCGGGGAGCGCATTTTTTCACCATCGGCCAACGCAAAGGCTTGAATGTCGGCGGTATGATAGAGCCGCTTTTCGTGATCGGCATCGATGTGATCAACAATGTCGTGTATACGGGGCAAGGCGACCGACATCCCGGATTGTACCGGCCGGCTTTGTTTGTGGCCGAAAAGGATATTTTCGATATTCGCCCCGACTTGAAAATGCTGCCGGGCGACGAATGCCGCATGTCGGTGCGGGTGCGCTATCGCCAACCGTTGCAGGATGCCGTCCTGTATCGAATGCCGGACGGGCTTTACATCGTTTTCGATCAACCGCAGCGAGGCATTGCTCCGGGGCAATTTGCCGCTTGGTATACCGGCGACGAATTGATAGGCTCGGGTGTTATCGCTTGAAAAAGTTTGGTATTGTATTTGCGGGGTGTTTTATAAAAAATAATGTCGTGAAAAAATCCTTTTGCTTTATATCCATTTTGGCAGTCGTAAGCATTATTGTGCTGTCTGCTTTTGGAATAGGGTATTCCGTGCGCGCACACGGGCACGATATTAATGACTTTGCGGGCAATCCGTCGATTTTAATGCCCGTCGACATGCCTTCCAATTCCGTACCGGAACGGATTTATTCCGAAAATTATGTGCCGCACGAAAAGGCGCTGAAAATTAATTTTTTCACCTCGGGGAATCTTCGAATCGAACAAATCGTCGAAGGTTACCTGTCGCACACCGCTTCATTAACCGACTTCAAACAAGGCCGAATCAAAATGCGCCGATGGAACATTTGATTTTGTCATCGATTTCCCGATCTTCAATAACAAGTGTTACGGGATTTCGGAAAGCATCATGACTTTATCAATTAAATTTCCATCAAAAAATATCATACAATGAGCTCGTTTGAAAAATATGCCAAGTTGTTAGCGCTGGCAGTCCTTTATGAAAAAGAAGAACAAAGCAGATTGTTGCAGGTTCAAAACATCGTATGCCGCCCCGAAGATGTGTCGGCAATAGTGGGAGAAATCAGCGATTCCGGTTTCAGAGACTGGGTATTGTCTGTTTCGCATCTGTTCAGGTCTGCATAGTATTGTGTCAATAAAAGTACCGGCATCGTTTTACTTTTGCCGGCAGATTCTATACCCGTAACCCGGCAAGTTTCCGAAACTCGCCGGGTTACGGTGGTTTTCCGATAGCTATTCGAACAGACTTTCGTCTCTGATCAACAACAGAATGGACGATTGCGAGACGATGACGTACTTTTCGCCTTTGAATTGGATTTCGTAAGCGCCGGTTTGCAAATACACGGCCAAATCGCCTTCGTGCGGTTGCAACGGAACATATTTTACTTCATCTTTTTTGTCTTTCCACGGCTCGTCGATTTCGACGCCGGCGGGAATCGGATAACCCGGCCCCACTTTCACCACCCAGCCGCTTTGGAGGCGTTCGTTTTCCTGCACGCTCGGCGGAAGCAACAAGCCGCCTTTGGTCTTTTCCATGGGCGACTTCGGTTTGATCAACACGCGGTCGCCCACAACGATAAATTTGCTTAAATCGGTATTGTCTAATTGTAAGGGCATGAATTATTTTTGATTTTTGATTTTCGATTACCGGAACGCGGATGACGCGGATTGAACTGATTTACACGGATATTTACTTCGTGATATTAATCTTTGATGATATTTGCTTACGCGATATTTGCCTTCGGCGATATTTTTAGTGGCAAGTGACAAAACTCGAAACTTTAAACATTAAACTTTAAACTTTAACCCCGAAACTTAAAGAAGTTCCCCGATGAGCGTTGCCGGCGTGCAATCGGTGATGCGCACTTGAACGTAATCGCCTGCGGAATGATTGCCTTTCGGGAACACCACCACCATGTTCTGCGAATTGCGCCCCGACAGTTGCATTGTCGATTTCTTCGATACGCTTTCGGCCAACACTTCATAAACGTTGCCTACGCTGCGTTGTTTGCTTTCGGCCGACAGCCGCCCTTGCAGATCGATGATTTCTTGCAGGCGTTTTGTTTTCACGCCTTCGGACACATCGTCCGTCATTTTGCGGGCAGCCAAAGTGCCGGGGCGAACGGAATATTTGAACATGAACGCAAAGTCGAATTTGACCTCTTCCATC
>JAVBRP010000107.1:0-4534 GCA_031547815.1 Bacteroidales bacterium
TCCGGAAAATCTTCCTTAAAAGCGGATAACAGGTTGCCTTGTAAAGCTGACTTAAACAACAGACTTAATGATAAAGAGGGATTTGATGTCATATATCTTTTTTGCAAAGATAATGTTATTTCTTAATATTAGTGACATTACCCTAAAGGGGAGTCTCGCAAAGCACGATACACCGAGACCCCCCTTTAGGGGTCGGGGGTAAAATATTTTCTTTATGTGTCGAAAAATTCGAAGCATGACGCAAAAATAAGAAAAAGATCGATATTTTTCGGTTCCGCGAATTTCCGTTACATTTGTGCAGGCGAAAAATTTTTACGCATGTTATTTTCCGAAATTGTAGGACAGGAAACCATAAAAGAGCAATTGGTGCGAACCGTGCGGGAAAGCCGCATCAGCCACGCACGGTTGTTTCTCGGCCCCGAAGGCGCCGGCAGCTTGCCTTTGGCGCTTGCTTATGCGCAATATGTCAACTGCACCGACCGCGGCGAAACCGATCCGTGCGGGAAATGCCTGTCGTGCGTCAAATTCAAAAAGCTGGTACATCCCGATCTGCATTTCGTGTTTCCCGTGATAAAGCCGGGCGGCGGAAAAGCGGCCGTCAGCGACATGTTCATCAAGGAATGGCGCGAAACCGTCATCGCCAATCCGTATCTTACCTACCGTCAATGGCTCGAAACGATGGGCGGCGACAACAAGCAGGGCGGGATATTTGTCGACGAAAGCAAGGAAATTCTGAATAAGCTGAGTTTCAAAACCTACGAGGCGGATTATAAGATAATGATCATTTGGTTGGCCGAAAAAATGAATCAACAAACGGCCAACAAGCTCTTGAAAATTTTGGAAGAGCCGCCCGAAAAGACGCTTTTTCTGCTGATTGCCGAGTCGGCCGATCAAATATTGCCGACCATCCTGTCGCGCACGCAAATCACAAGAATCCAAAAGATCGACACGCAAAGCCTGGCCGATTATCTGGTTGCGTCGGGTCAATGCGACGAACGGCAGGCGCTCAACGCCGCGCACATAAGCAACGGCAATCTGGCGCAAGCGCTCGCCGTGCTGCAATCGTCGGAAGAAAGCAATTATTTTTTCGAAATGTTCGTGCGCATGATGCGTACCTGCTGGTCGGTGTGGGGCAAAAAACAGGCAATGCTCGATCTGCTGGCGTGGTGCGAAGAAATGACCAAGCTCGGACGCGAAGAACAAAAAAACTTTTTGCTTTATTGCTTGCGCATGGTGCGCGAAAATTTCACGCTCAACCGACAACAATCCGGACTTGTTTTCCTAACGGATGCCGAAAACGATTTTTCCCAAAAATTCAACAGATTTATTCATCCGGACAATGTGTTCCGCCTGACGGAAGAATTGAACACGGCACACTATCACATCGAATCCAACGGAAACAAAAATATTGTCTTTTTGGACTTGGCGTGTAAAATAGTGGTATTGTTGAAGCATTAATTTTTTTATTTTTGTCGATTCTCATTCAATGTCGTTTAGTTAAACATTCTATCATTTTTTACCCCCGACCCCTAAAGGGGAGCCTCGGTATACCGCGCTTTGCGAAAGTCCCCTTCAGGGGATTAGGGGTGAAAATAAAATAAGAGCGTTAGCAAACGATGTTGGATTCTCATCTGTCAATCTCATTAAATGAACGATAATTACATCACACGCGGATGTCTGCATAAACCCGCCGAAAACGTCGAGGAAGGGAAATTCCAATGTCTGTGCCCCGGATGCAACAAGTTAGACGTATACGACTGGTTGGAATCGGTTCCCGACGACGCTTCGACGCACAATTTGGTGGAAGTCCGCTTTAAAAATACACGCAAAGGTTACTTTGTCAACAACACCGACGTTACGCTGGAAAAAGGCGATATTGTTGCGGTAGAAGCCTC
This sequence comes from Bacteroidales bacterium, assembly GCA_031547815.1. Taxonomy (GTDB): domain Bacteria; phylum Bacteroidota; class Bacteroidia; order Bacteroidales; family UBA4181; genus JAIRLS01. The sequence continues at coordinate 1,896 of JAVBRP010000107.1, forward strand.
TCCGGGGCACGATGTCGGCGTGGTATCGCTCACCGGCAACTTGGTGCCCGTGCAAATGAAACGCTACGGCATATCGGGCAATCTGAAAAAGATCTATCGCAAAGCCAAACCCAACGATGTCGAAAAATGGTTCCAATCCATCGAAAAGGAGCAGGAAACCATGCGCATTGCCCGCCAAATCGTTTCCGGGTTGAGTTTGGGTATGAAAATCAGCGATGTGGAATACCAAGGCGATAAAACCAAAGCGACTTTTTATTACATCTCCGACGAACGGGTCGATTTCAGGCAACTGATCAAAGAATACGCCGACCGGTTCAAGGTGCGCATTGAGATGAAGCAGATCGGCGCAAGGCAGGAAGCCGGCAAAGTAGGCGGCATCGGCACTTGCGGCCGCGAACTCTGTTGCGCCTCGTGGATGTCGTCGTTCGTGTCGGTATCCACCGGAGCCGCGCGCTATCAGGAAGTGTCGCTCAATCCGCAAAAATTGGCGGGTCAGTGCGGCAAGCTCAAATGTTGCCTCAACTACGAGTTGAAATGTTACATGGAGGCGCAGAACGACTTTCCCGACACTTCCGTTCCTTTGGAAACGGAGCAGGGAAAGGCTTTTCATACCAAAACGGATGTGTTTCGGCGAATTATCTGGTATTCTTTCGAAAAGGATAACGAAAACGCTGTGTTCATTCCGTTGGATGTGGATGTGGTGAAAGAAATCATCAGCCTCAACCGGCAAGGAATCAAAGTGAAAGACCTTGTTGCCGGCGACAACGGTTCGCGCATCAAAGAAGTCGCCATCGGTTATCAAAATGCTGTGGGCGAAGACAGTATCAGCCGTTTCGAGGAAAAGCGGAGGAATAAGAATAAGAAGCGGAAACCGAACAAGGAAAACGGCGGCGGAGCAAAATATTCCGAAAGGCCGGGCAACAATAACCAACAAGCCCGAAAAGAGCCTCAAAATTCGTCGAACGGCGGCGAAAACAAGCAGCACAATCACAATAACCGCAACAACCGCAATCGGAACCGGAACCGGCCGAACAACGGGAAAGGCGGGTCGAACACTACTCCGCCTCAACAGGAAAAATCATGATGAAAGGAACGGTTCAAAAAAACGGCATCGCGGCGATTTTTTTCTCGTTGCTGCTCTCGTCGCTTTGTTCGTGCGACCCGAATAAAATATACGAAAACAACGTTCGTATCCCGAAAGGCGGGTGGCATCGCGCCGATCGCGCACGTTTCGAAACGGAAATAACCGATACCGCCGGCGCTTGCAACTTGTATATCAACGTACGCAACACCGATAAATACAAATACATGGAGTTGTGGCTGTTTGTCGAATCGCGATCGCCCGAAGGAACCGTGCAGCGCGATACCGTGAAGGTCATGCTGGCCGATCATCGCGGCAAATGGTTAGGAAAAGGCTTGGGCGATAAGTACGACAATCGGATACCGTTACATAAGAACGTCCGTTTTCCCGCACCGGGCATGTATGTGTTCGAATTGGAACAAGCCACGCGCGACGAACCGTTAATCGGGATCGAGGATGTCGGATTAAGAATAGAAAAAAATGCGGAGTAATACGTCGGGACGGATTCGGTTGAACGGGATGGAATTTTACGCCTATCACGGCTGCTACCCCGAAGAACAGATCATCGGTAACCGTTTTTTGGTCGATTTGACTTTGGAAACCGATACCGGCCGGGCATCGGAAAGCGATAACTTAGACGATGCGTTGAATTACGCAACGGTGTACGAATCGGTAAAACACGAAATGAACATCCGCTCGCATTTGCTGGAACATGTCGCCGGGCGTATTTTGGATCGCATATTCGCGCAATTCCCGCAACTGCAACAGGCGGAAGTAACCGTCGCGAAACTCAACCCGCCGCTCGGAGGGAAAGTGGAAAGCGTGAGCGTGAGCCTCGGCAGGGCACGAAATGTAATCCATTGATTTATTTTAGACTGCAACCGGATTTTAAATTTTCACACGCAAAAATATATTCATATTAGATGACAGGCTCAGCCTGTCGGGATATTTGGGGCGAGTGGATAAGCAAAATAAATTATTCATCAGACAGGATTAACATGAATTACAAGATTCAGAAAATCGGGTTAATCCTGTCTAAAGAAGATGTGAATTTTATTTTATCAATGTCCCTAACACTTTATTTTTCCGCGCCTGCTTCAATCGAATAAGCCATTCCCTTGCTTGGAGCCGTGTAAAAATTCTCTACCGTAAAATCTATTTTTACTTTGCCCGAAGTCGGTTGTTTGAATTTGACGGCAATCGTTCCTCTTTGCCCCGGTTCGATAAACAGTTCCCTGAAATAATGTAGATTCATGTCGTGTTTGTCGGCTTTTTTGAGCGTCAACTTAAAATCCGAATTGTTTTTCACGGTAAACCGCACCCCGTCTTTATTACGATCCACCTTTTCGATTTGGAACGTTTGCTTGAACAGCTCTTTCAATAAATCTTCGCGTCCGGCAACGATGTCTTTGGTCCAAACCGCTGTCCGCCTGTTATCCAGCGCCTCGCGTATCGATTCCGCCGTACGTTCCTTGGCGAAAACAAGCGTCATCGTGCGGTGCTCGCCTTTGGCAAAATCGTACGACATGCCCGTCGGCTTATGAATGTCGGAATTGCC
>JAVBRP010000208.1:0-5669 GCA_031547815.1 Bacteroidales bacterium
AGCGCCACGATGCCGATGTCCATCAGCGTGTAGGGCTTGTCTTTGAGCAAGGTGCCGATTTTGGATGTCAGATTGGGGCTTTCGCGAACAATCACCACCAAAAGCGGGGCCTGTTTCGTAAAATGATTCATCGGCACCAACGGCCCCGACGTGGTGTAATCGGCCACTTTATTCTTCAATTCGGGATCGTCTACCACAACAAACTTCCACGGCTGCGCATTGCAAGCCGAAGGGGCCATGCGGGCCGCTTCCAGGCAACGCTCCAGCTTGTCGCGTTCCACCGGCTTGTCTGCATATCCGCGCACGCTTTGCCGTTGCATCAAGATTTCCAAAAATTGATTCGATTCCATATCCTGAATTTAAGTTTCTTATTGATGAAACAAATGTAGCAATAAAAACGTATAAACTAAAAATGAAATTTTGCATGAAAAGTATCGGATTAAAAATAGCGCTGATTCTGATCATCTTGTTTCCCGTTCCGTTCAGTTGCGAGGATAAGAATGAGTGTCTCGACTTGTATGTGGAGCCGTATTTCGATATTCAAAATCTCGTTTTCAAAGAAGTCGACCTCTATTCGTTCAATAGAGGCGAATATTTGATTATCGAACCTGCAAGTCAGGATTATGCGGGCGAGGTGTATCCCTGCGACAGTTTGGCGTTGTATTTCGAAGTGCCCGACACGTCGCTGCAATTTCATTCGCAGCATATCATCACGCCCAAAGCGGGTTTCATGGCCGAAGCCGTTGCCTGCAATTCGTTGCGTTCGGGTTATGCCGGCACGCGCGAACTGATCGATAAGATTTACGTTTCGTCCAATTACGATTTTGACGAAACGCACAATCGCAACGACAATCTGAGCGACATCATCGAGATTTTTGCCTATTCGACCAAGGGCGAAAACACGCGAATGTCGCTGAGCGCTTATAACAACAATTCGCCTTACGAAGCGCCCAAACGGTTCTATTTATTGATCAAGCGCAAACCGACCCGTTCGAAAACGCAACAGTTTGTCATCAAATATTACATGAAAACGAACCCGGGCGAAGCCAACGAATATTATATCGTTACAACGCCGCTGTTGCAGGTGAGATAATGATATTGCATTGTCATTAGTTGCGTCAATATTCCTTACATTTGCAGACGATTCGGGAACTTGAACCCGAAATTTTTTATCCTAAACATACATCATCATGATCCGTCCGTATCGCTCCGACGATTTGGAGCAAACCGTCAGTCTTTTCACGCAAACGGTGCATACCGTAAGCATCGCTTATTATTCGCCCGAAGAAGCCGAAGCGTGGGCGCCTTCGCATCCCGACATCGAGGCTTGGAGCCGATTTTTCCCGGAACGATACACGCTTGTGTCGGAGTCGAACGGGGAAATTACCGGTTTCGGATGCCTGAGTGCGGACGGGACTATGGTCGAAATGCTGTTCACGCACCGGGCGCATCAAAGCGAAGGCGTGGGGTCGGCCGTTTTGGAAGCGTTGGAAGCGGAAGCCGTGCGACGCGGCAGCAAAGAGGTGTTTCTCACCACGAGTGCCACCGCCTGGACGTTCTATCAAAAACGCGGCTATCGTTATCACCGCAGCGAAAAGAAAGTGTACGGGCCGGTGGTTTTCGATTGCCAGATACTGCGCAAAACGTTGCCCGTATTTCCCGACGTGCGACGAAAAGACAGAGTGTGGGACAACGATTCGGCAATGCAATTGCTGCGAACGGGCGAGTACGGTTTTTTGTCGATGTGCGCCGTCAACGGGTACGGCTACGGAATTCCGATCAGCTACGTGCTTGCGGATCGTTGCATTTATTTCCATTGCGCTCCGGCGGGATTCAAAATCGACAATATCCGGCAAAACAACCGCGTGAGTTTCTGCGTGGTCGGCTCCACGCAAGTCATTCCGCATCAATTCACCACCGCCTACGAAAGCGCTTTGGTGTTCGGCCGCATCGCATTCGATTTGTCGGAGGAGGAGCGCCGCATAGCGCTGGATCTGCTCACCGCGAAATATTGTCCCGATCATATCGACATTTCCAAAAGCTACATCGACAAATCGTTCCCGCGGACAAATATTCTGCGGCTGGATATCGAGCATTTGTCGGGGAAAAGGAAAAAGTTGATGCAATAGTTATACGGTGGTTATACGGTTGTTATACGATTGTTATACGGTTGTTATACAATTGTTATACGTGGTTATTTGTTGCTATTCTTTGGCGATGATCGAGGCCAACAGGGCTTTCAATTCTTCTGCTTTTTGCGGATTTTGATCGTACAAGTTGACGGTTTCGCCGGGATCGGCTTCCATGTCGTACAACTGAACGGGCGGCAATGCGGGATCATCTTTTGCCGACCAGCCGCCGCTGCCGCTGCAATTGACCAGCTTCCATTTTCCTTGTCGTACGGCAAAACTTCCGTTGATGGAATGATGCACCGCTTCTTTACGGCCTGCATTGCTGCCTTTCAGCGCTTGCAGGAAACTTTCGCTGTCGCCCGCAGCGCCTTCGGGAACGGATGCTCCCGTCACATCGGCTAAAGTGGCCGTTACGTCGGTGAGGCAAACCAATGCGGACGACGATTTGCCGGATTTAACCATTGCGGGGTATTTTACGATGAACGGAACGCGATGCCCGGCATCCCACGCATCGGATTTGCGGCCGCGATAGATGTAATTGGCTTCGTGCGGGTATTTTTCTTTATCCTCGGGCCTCCAATCGGCGCCGTTGTCGCTCGTGAACACGATCATGGTGTTGTCGCTCATTCCCAAGCGGTCGAGTGTCGCCACGATTTGCCCGACCACGAAATCGACATGCGCCACGAAATCGCCGTACGTTCCCGCTCCCGACGTTCCGCGAAAGCGTTCGGCGGGAAGCCAAGGCGTATGCGGCGCGGTGAGCGGCAGGTAGAGGAAAAACGGTTGCTTTTCGGCGGACTGTTTTGTCAGATATTGTCCGGCTTTTTCCGCCAACCGGTCAAGGCAGCCTTCGATGGAGAAACTTTGCGCGATTTTGCCTCCGCGCCAAAATAATCCGCGTTCGTTGCCCGATTTTTCGATATCCTTCATTTGCGGGTCGGTCACCGTCCTGTTTTCGATATACACGTAAGGCGGCATATCCAATGATGCAGGAATGATGTAGCTGTAATCGAAACCGACGTCGTTGGGCGTGAAAGACAGTTCCCGATCGAAAAGGACATTGTTTTCCGCAGCTTTGCGGGCGCTATCGGGGATTTGCCAGCCGAGGCCCAAGTGCCACTTGCCGATACACGCCGTTTGATAGCCGTTGTTTTTGAGGACGGACGCAACGGTGGGCCTGTCCGTTTCGATGAGCGGAGCGCTGTAACCGTTGAGCACGCCTTTTTTCAGGCTGCTGCGGAAACAATACCTTCCGGTGAGAATTCCGTATCGGGTGGGGCTGCTTACCGCCGAATTGGAATGCGCGTCGGTAAAGTACATTCCGTCATCGCAAAGTTTATCCAAATTGGGCGTCGGGACTTTCGAGTCGGAATTCAGCCTTTGAATGTCGCCGTAACCCATGTCATCGGCCAATATAAAGATGATATTCGGTTTGCGGGGTGTTTCGGGTTGTGTTTTGCAGCTCGCGGCTAAAAGCGCCGACGCGCCGAGGCTCAAAAGGAGCGATCCGTTTGTCAAACGTGGGGATATTGATTTATGGCTCATGAGGGTGGTGATTGGTTTATTTTTCTACACTTTATTTAGACCGGATTTTGTTGGACATGACGGATTACGGAGATTTTATTCAATCTCATCGGACAAAAATACGACAATGATTGAATCGCAGCCGGTATTATTGTTCCAAATGCTTGCAATTTTGTTCCAAACTTGATGTCGCTATTTTCGTTACCTGCTTACGTGTGTAAGTTTTTTTTGATTGAGTTTTTAAATTCCGGAGGCTCATACGATCATTTGACACAAGAATTTGAAATTCTTGCATTTTTATCGTCATCAAACGGAAGAATTTCGAATTCCCGGTTCCTGAATACCCGGGAGCCTCCGGAATTTGAAATTTCTACAATGAGGCTTTATTTATGATGAAATGAAATCGGGTTTAGCTCCACTGAGCTCGAAAGCTCGGTTCGGATTTGGACGCGCAAGACCTGCCGGGTTTTCAAAACCCGGCAGGTCTCATAGCAAGATTCAGCTGTTGACTCTGCTTCATTTATTTCCTTTCATTTCTTCAACCCGGTTTAATTCCGCTCTGATCACGGGCAATATATCGTCCATCATACGCCTTTTCATTTTGCCCGGTTTTGTTTTTCACGTTGGCTTGAACCCATGCATTGAATGTTTTTTCGGCCGGGCCGCCTTGAAAGGTCGGCATCACCTCGCCTTTAATGATCGGCCAAATTAATTTGCTTCTTGAATTTTGCGAATCGATCGATTGGTACTTTTGTATCAAAGCAGCATATTGTTGATCATTGTACACAGCCGATGCACGTTGCAGCAAAAACAACATGTTGCCGCGTTCGAACCGGTTGCTGATTTGTTGGTGCGTCCATTTGGTCGAATCCTCGAATGTCGGGATCAAAAAATCCAATGCCGTTTGGATGTACGGCTTTCCCGCATCGTCGGGCACATTCCAAATATCGACATCCGCATGTTCGGCAAGGGTGGCCAATGTAAAGAAACCCCGCAGATTCATGTTGCTGTATCCCCACGAATTCGTCCGAGCCAATTCGTGCGGCTGACTGCCGTCGGGCATGATCTGCGATTTCAATCGGGAAATGCTTTGTTCCGCGGCGATTTGCTTTGCTTTGGCGGTTTGCCCGATGTATAATGCCATCGCTACCGATTGTGCATCGTACCAAGTGCCGTGATTGTTTTTGGCGTTACGTTCGTCGGTGCCGATGGCGCTTGTTTGCATCCAATCGAGAAAATCGGCGAACCATTTTTTGAGCGCGTCGTTATCTTTGGAACTCCACGACTTGGAACCTGCGAGCAATCGAACGCCGTCCAACATGGCAATAAATCCGGTTGTTTCGATCAGTCCGGCAGCCCGTCCGTCGGTAATGCCGGGTACGCATTGACCGAAATTCAAATTCGGATTCATGCGCGTTTTCTTATCCAAAAACCATACTTGCAACAGTTTGGCCGCATGTTTTGCATATTTTTCATCATTCGAGAAATAATATGCCAAGCCCAAAGTTTCGACGGCTCCCATCAATTTCCCGATATTGCCGCGATCCTCGTATTGGTTGCGTTCGGGATTTCGTACGCCGTCTTTGCGGATGTAAGGCAATCCGTCGGGAGTATCGGGATTCGGCCACCAATAGGGCCCCATGCTCATATAATCGTGCTTGTCGCCGCTCGGCGGTGTTTTCGCTTTGGATGTCACCGTATACGGGCCTTCGTTCAATTCCTTGTCGGCATCGCGCAATAATTGTTGATAAGCGCTCGTGAAATCGGAATTGCCGGCTTGTACTTGTTGAAACGAATAATCCAATAGAACCCCGTCCCACGATACGGTTTGGGGAATTTGGGCTTCGGAAAGTTGAAAAAAGAAAATAAAAACCGAGAAAATCAATGTGTGTTTCATGGGATACGAATTTATTTTGTTTTTACTACAATAGCGCCGTTGGCTCCGCGAGTGCCGTATATGGAGGCTTCTTTCATGACGGTTACTTGTTGTACGTCGTTCAGGTTTACATAGTT
>JAVBRP010000012.1:0-5847 GCA_031547815.1 Bacteroidales bacterium
GATGATATTTCCGGCCCTTCCTTTCGAGAGCGATTTTCCGGTTGCTCATCGTAAGGTACACCCGGCATAATTTTCGCAGCGTTGCATCAAAAACCCGTTCCATGCACCGGCAATTTATACGTTATATGACCGAACAATGTCTCGCGGCGCCCGATCGTAAAGTCCTGGCGGCCGTGAGCGGCGGCATCGATTCCATGGTGATGCTCCGATTGTTGCACCAAGCGGCGATCGACTGCGCTGTGGCGCATTGCAACTTCCGGTTGCGCGGCGATGATTCGGACGGCGACGAGCTTCTCGTGAAGGAAAAAGCCGCCGAATACGGATACACGTTCCATACGATCCGTTTCGATACCGAAGTTTATGCCCGCGAAAAGGGCCTTTCCATACAAATGGCGGCGCGGGAGTTGCGTTACCGCCGGTTCGACGAGTTGGCCGGCGAGCACGGTTACGATTACATTGCCGTTGCCCACAATCGCGACGACAGAATCGAAACCCTGTTGATTAATTTGGCAAGGGGAACCGGAATCCGCGGGCTGACAAGCATGAAACCCGCAAACGGAAAAGTGATTCGGCCGCTTCTTTTCGCTTCGCGCGACGACATTACCGCTTATGCGGAAACGCACCGTGTCGCGTTCCGGGAGGATTCGAGCAACGCAAGCGACAAATACGCCCGCAACTATATCCGGCACCACGTTATTCCGGGTCTGGAGCAATATTTTCCCGACATACGGCAAGCGATAGAAAACGGTATCGAGCATTTTTCGGGCACCGAAGCGTTCTGCGACGAAGCCGTCGAGCGGTATCGCCGCCTGATTGTCCGTGCGGAAGGCGATACGATGCATATCGACCTGCCGGGCTTGCTCGAAAGTCCTTCGCCGAAGACTTTGCTGTACGAGATTCTTCGACCGTTCGGCTTTTCCGATGCCGCAATTACCGATATTTTGAGTGAAACACGCCGGCAATCGGGGCGTCAGTTCTACAGTGACACGCATCGTTTGCTCCGCGACAGACAGAGATTGATCGTGCAACCGTCGACCCGGCGGGAAGCCGCCTGCGAATATGCGGTCGACGACAATATTGCGGCGCTGCACGACCCCGTCACACTGCGGTTCGATAAATTCGACATCGACACGACATACACGCCGGAACGAAATCCGCATGTTGCCTGCCTCGACTACGATAAACTTCGTTTTCCGCTGCTGTTGCGTACTTGGCGACAGGGCGATTTTTTCCTGCCGTTGGGTATGAAAAACAAAAAAAAACTGAGCGACTTTTTCACCGACGGCAAAATTTCCCTCTTCGAAAAAGAACGTTGCCGGGTTCTTGTTTCCGACGATAAAATAGTGTGGGTCATAGGCATGCGGATCGACGACCGATTCAAGATCACCGATAAAACAAAACGGGTTTTAAGAATCGAATATTTTTTTCATTAGCTTTGCACGGTAAAAACAATAACATCACGAATGGATTTATTGCGTATCTTCTTTCTCTGCCTGATATGGGCATCCGTCACACCGCCGGTTAATTCACAGGTTACCGTAACACCGTCGAAAACGAGGACGGTCATCGACGGGAAAACATATTATCTTCATACCGTCAAGCAGGGCGAAACCCTCTATTCCATCAGCAAAGCCTATAACATCCCGCAAAAGGATGTCGTGTTCAATAACCCCGATGCTTTCGAAGGCATTCGCGTGGGACAGGTGTTGAGAATTCCCGTCAAAGCGGAAGACACGCCGACAAGCAACAAATTGGAGTCGGCGCAATTCATTTATCATATTGCCGAAAAGGGACAAACCGCGTTCGGGATCACGCAACAGTACGGAATCTCCGCGGAGGAGCTGTACAAATACAATCCCGAACTGGAGCATTCGCCTTTGCAGGCCGGGCAAGTGGTTACCATTCCCAAAACAGGCAAAGGCGCGACAACACAACCGGCGCAACCCGCCAAGCCGAAAACGGGATATATCGTCCACACGGTGAAACGCAAAGAAACGCTCTTTTCGATTGCCAAAAGTTACGATGCGGATTTGAACCGCATTTTTGAAATCAACCCGGAAATCGATGCCGACGATCCGAAAATAAAAACCGGACAGGAGATCAAAATTCCCTCGGCGAACGCCGAATCGATCAATCTCCCGGTTGCAACGTCCAAAACCGACACCGTTATTATTCGTCGGGATTTGACGGACATTCCGGCAACGCCCGATCAAATTGTCGACACGACTTCGGAAATGCGTATTCCCGGCCTGCCGGCGATAACAAACGATTCGATAAACTGCGTGCCTGCCGCGCAAAAGGAATTTCGCATCGCCATGTTGCTGCCGTTGTACCTGGCGGAAAATTATCCCGCATCGGCGCCCGACTCCGCGTTGACGAAGGACAGCGAAGGCCGATTCAGGTATAAAAACGGGCAGTATTGGATATACCCGCGTTCGATGAATGCGCTCGAATTTTACGAAGGCGCCCTGTTGGCCGTCGACTCGCTGAAGAAACAAGGGCTTCATGCAAAAGTAGTCGTTTTCGATACCATGCGCGATACCGTAAAAATGGCGCAACTGCTGAAAAGCCCGGCAATGAAAGACATGGATTTGATCATCGGCCCGTTCTACACCGAGTTGATCGATCAGACGGCCCGATTTGCGCGGGAAAACAAGATTTATTATGTGTCGCCCATCGCCGTCAATGCTAATTCGCTGAAAAACAACCCGTACCTGATGCAGATCAATGCCGGCGAAATCAATGCCGTCGGCCCCGTAGTCGATTACATTTCGAAACAAGAGAACGTGCAGGTAACGCTCATCGGCAACAAGTCGGAGGCCGACCAAACGCTTTTCGAAGCATACCGCAACAAGCTGAAAACGGTGTTCCCCGACAGTTGCTTGACGGTTCGCGAATTCCGCACGGACAGCTTGCAGGCGCCCGGCCGATATTTGAAAAAACGGAAGCTGAATGTCGTCATCATTACGGCGGTTGACGAAGCCTTTGTCAATGTATTTGCCGGACAACTGAATGCGGCCGCCCACAGCCACAGCATCAATTTATACGGCTCGGCAAGCTGGACCAGGTTCGTGAATTTCGACGCGGAATATTTTTATACGCTGGAATTCCGTTATCCGTCGGCTTTTTACATCGATTACACAAGGCCGGAGGTGCAACAGTTCCTGAAACAATTCCGGAAAACGTATTACACGGAACCGACCATGCTCACCGGTCGCGGAAGCATATCGCCGGCGCCCTGCCAATATGCGTTCCTGGGATACGACGCCGTATTCTATTTTGCCTCGGCCATGAAAATGTACGGCAAGGGTTTCGGATTCTGCATTCCCGATTTCCGGCAACCGGGACTTCAATCCGATTTCCGCTTCCGCAAAGTCAACCCGTTCGGCGGATACCTCAACACGCATCTGGAACTCTACAAGTATACCAAAGATTATACGGTGGTGAAAGATGGTGCGCATGAGGAAACAAAAAAATAACAATTTTGTCGATTATATTCCGTTTTCGATTCATAAAAAACAATCATGCCAAAAATTACCGCTATTCTGTTCATGCTGCTTATCCCGGCATCGATCTTTGCCAAGGATGTAGAAGCGACGCTTCTGATGAAAGACGGTTCGACGCGCACGGGGTCGGGGAAATATACCCTTGACGACCTGCCTGAAGTTGTGAAACTTTATAACAGTACGCATCAATAATTCCGGAATCATCGTAAAAACCGGCGAATAATCACTGCATCTTTGCGCGAGGTTGCTTTCGGCAAATGAAACCGATGAGAAAAAGTCATTATCAAATCCTGTTTACCATCGTCGTTGCGCTGTTCCCTTTCGGGATATTGTTTGGCGAAAAAACGCTCGATCATGAGTTGTTTCTTGAAAAAATAAAGCACGCCGGCGATCATGTTTATCAAGAATGCATTCGCGAATACGATGCATATTTGGACAAACATCCGGAGAACGTATCGGTATTCGTCGAAAAATGCAAGTTTTTGCAACTTGCTCAATACGACGAATATGAAGACAGCAATCCGCACCAAGCCGCGTTCGACAGTTGCGTGCGTGTGCTTTCCGAAAGATTTCCGACACATCCCGAAGTTATTTTATTCCGAATAAGCTATTTGTGGGGAGACGAGCTTTATGAAGTATTCGACAATGCCGAAAAAGCGGTCGAAGAGCATCCCGACGAGTGGAGTAATGCGAATTTGGCGGCATTGTACGGTGCAATGGCCGATCATTATTATTACGACGGGGATTACATCAGGGCGCTCGCCTGCATGGAAAAAGCGATAGCCCGCGATGCGCAATACGCCGCATCTTTGGAATATGCCCGCATTCTGATAGAACTGAACAGAAAAGACGATGCGTTGAAAGCGCTCAAATCCAACCGAGACACGACAACTGTTCAGGGACGGCTCATCCAAAAAGCGAATATGTTACTCAAATTGGAAGCATATTCGGATGCGCTGGACATCTACAATCAAATTGCCCGAACCGATTCGACTTTTATCAATGCCGAGGTGGCCTCTACGCTGGAAGGACTCGGGCAATACGAATCGGCACGGAAATACTTGGTTGCCGACACTTCGCGATTGTGGGATAAAGAATCGGCGCTCTTAAGTTTGTTGAAACACGATTTGAAATATCAATCCGGAGCCGATTGCATCGCCACCTACAACAAGTTTCGCGATTCGGGATATGCAACAGACCCGATCGGCTTTTACAGGCTCAAACTGTTCTTCGCGCATCCCTCTCAACCGTGGAAATTTCGCGACCTCGCGGGGATGTTATCCCTGCTGCTCGCCTTGGCCGTTTTGATCGTCATTCCCTACCTGTGGATACTTCCCGTGTATTTTGTCGGCCGGCATTGGAATTTCCCGGCGCGCCCGAAACCGTACGAATCGCTTTGGGGGCTTAAAATGTTCTGGTTTGTGAGCGTCGGCTACCTGTTTGCCACTCTTTTCGCTTGCTTGCCCGACCCCGAAACGCTGTATTCGGCATTCGACTCCTCGCACCTCGGCCACGAGATAAGCGTGGAAAACAAAGGCCGGGAAATGCTCATTTTCATAATTGTCATGGCATTATTCGGGTTCGCGGCAATGTACAAAGTCAATCTCTCGGTTTTGTTGAGCAAATTGTGGTCGAGAAGGCGAAGCATAGCGGTCGGCGCAGCGGCGCTCATCCTGTACAAGTTAATTTCCGTTCTCTACCTGCAAACGGGAATACGGAAATTCGGTTTTTCGATCGAGGACTTGGCAAACGTCCCGAATATATTTTTGACATCACGGCAAGATATTGAAGCAGTTATCACCACATTCGGCAATGGAGCGGGAATTTTGCTGATCGGACTTTTGGTTCCGGTATACGAAGAAATTATTTTCAGAGGCGTAGTGCTCGATTCGTGCCAACGATACACGAACTTCCGCATCGCCAATATATTTCAGGCATCGGTTTTCGCGTTCCTGCATTTGAGTTGGGTATTGTTTCCGATGTATCTCCTGTTCGGCATGGCTACCGGCATCATGAGAAAAAGATCGGGAGGGCTGCTGCCGGGAATCGTATTCCATGCATTGAACAACCTGCTGGCGCTTGTCGCACTTTTCGCAAGATGAAATGACCGCGAAAACCCGCGAAACGGCTCGTACCCGATCACGGTCAGTTTACCGCATCCCTCCAATCCGACAAGTTGATGGTTTTCCCTTGTTTGCCAGACACCTCACACTTCTTATATTTTTCGATGCGTTGAAAATCAAGATCGGAAATGGTAAATTCCAATCGGGTGCCGGTCATTCCGTCTTCGGTAGTCATTTTGACCTTACCGCCGAGCGTGCGGACAAATGAATGTACGAAA
>JAVBRP010000237.1:0-4487 GCA_031547815.1 Bacteroidales bacterium
AAATCATGAATGATACTGTTTGCCAAGTCAATGATTTTTTGAAAGAGTTAAAGGCAGAATACAGCAAATATATTGTTTCGCAAACCAAACGGATTATGTTTTTGCTCGACGAGAGAAATTTCCTCCCGAGTTTGTCCGTATATGCCGACATTGATTCCCTCAAGAATATTTTCAGGATATTAATCAACAATGCAGTGAAATACACGGATAAAGGCTATATCAAAGTCGGATATCGCGTGTTGGAAAACAATATCCTCCAATTTTTTGTGGAAGATACCGGCAGCGGGTTCGAGCCGGTTATTTTGGAAGAGATGACCAAATATCTTGCCTCGTCCGATGCTTCTTCCGACAACGTAGCGGAAAATCTTTCGGGCGTGAATAAACTGGTACGGTCGATGGGCGGCAAAGTACGCATCGATTCTCAGCAAGGAATGGGCACTACCGTTTATTTCGGCATCGATTACAATTCGGTGAAAGTTGAAGGCGTTGCCGACGACAGTCAAGCCGAAGGTTCCCCGACGCAAACAAGGAAAGAGCCTGCCATGCAGGTAAGGGCCAACTCCATGAACAATATCTGGAAAGAAAAGACCATTTTGATTGCCGAAGACGAAATCGTGAATTATATGTTTCTCGAAGTTCTGTTCGAGGAAACGGGCGCCACGCTGATACATGCAGCCGACGGGCGTCAGGCTGTCGACGCGGTCAAAGCCAACCCCGACATCAATATTATCCTAATGGACATTAAGATGCCCAATGTCAACGGTTTGGAGGCGACCAAACAAATCAAGTCCATGCGTCCGCAACTTCCGGTGATCGCACAAACCGCTTACGCCATGCAGGACGACGAATACAAGGCTTTGCAGGCGGGGTGCAACGATTATATTTCCAAACCGATTGATGCCAACAAACTCATCAGTTTGATGAAGAAGTACCTTTGGTAAGAAAATCGCAAGACGTGTAAGATCGTAAGAACGTAAGCGAGTTACGCGGTTCTCACACTTTTGCGCTTATTGTATTGCCGTCTTTGTCTTACGTGTTTTTGAAAAAAGAATATACCATATCGGGGCGCAAAGCCAATATATGCGGATTTCTGCTTGTGGTACCGACTGTGTTGTTAACGGGCGTACCGTACCTCTTAATATGGCGCGAACCCGGCACCGGGTGGCGCGACGGCTTCATCTCCGTAATCTCCCGTAATAAAGAAATTCTGCAACAGGCAATCGACGCCGGATGGTGGTTGCTTTTGTTGTTTTTGGCGGGTGTGGTCTTGCACGAACTGATACACGGAATCTGTATGGCCGGTTTTGCGAAAAACGGACGAAAAGCGGTATCGTTCGGGCTCAATATCAAAGCATTGGCGCCTTATGCACATTGCAAAGAACCGCTGCCTGTCGCGGCCTATCGCATTTCTCTTATCATGCCCGCCGTTTTGATGGGCGACATTCCGGTGCTTGCCGGATGGATTTCGGGCAACATTTTGGTTTTGCTTTTCGGAACCTTATTCACTTTGGCGGCTGCGGGCGATTTCATCATCCTTTGGATGAGCAGGGGCATCGAAACGGGCCTGTTGCAGGATCACCCCGATAAAATAGGATTCATTCGCATAGAAACTTCGACATTTTAGAAATTACATTGTTTCACATACAATGAATGTCAGATTTATATTGTACGTATTAGGGTCTTTGCTGTTGATCGAAGGCGGCTTGATGGTACTCCCGGTGATTGTGGCTCTGCTGTACGGCGAACACGACCTTCTTCCGATACTTTATTCGTCGGCCATTGCATTCGCGATAGGCGGCGCTTTTTTTTACTTTAACCGAAACTGCTCGAAAGAAATAAGCAAACGCGAAGGCCACATTATTGTCAGTTCCGTGTGGGTAGTCTATGCATTTTTCGGGTCTTTACCCTTCATTTTCAGCGGATACATACCCTCGATCGCGGATGCTTTTTTCGAAACCATGTCCGGGTTCACCACCACCGGCGGCACCATCCTCAACGATATTGAAGCCTTGCCGCACGGTTTGCTCTTTTGGCGCGCGTTGACCCATTTCATGGGCGGAATCGGCATATTGGTATTGAGCATTGCCGTGTTGCCGATTTTCGGGACGGGCAGCATGTTGATTTATCAAGCGGAAACGTCCACCGCATCCGTCGGCGGTAAACTTCGGCCGCGCATCAAAGATACCGCCAAGCACATTTTCAGTATCTATGTGGTACTCACCCTTGTATGCTGCCTGCTGTATATTCCCGAAATGGGATTTTTCGACGCCGTTTGCCATGCATTCTCCACCACCGCTTCAGGCGGTTTTTCCACCAAAAACGCAAGCATGGGCACCTATTCCGCCTACTCGCAATACATCACAATCATTTTCATGCTGTTGGCCGGCGTGAATTTCACTTTGGTATTTTACGGATGGAAACGCGATTTCCAAAAAATATACCGAAACGACGAATTCCGTTTCTACATCGGCGTGTTTTTGGTTGCCTCGCTTTTTATCTGCGTCGGCCTGTTGATAAACGGATTCTCGGCCGAGTCGGCCATTCGCGAAAGTTTGTTCAACGTGTCGAGCATCATGACCACCACCGGCTACACCACCGTCGACTACATGATGTGGACGCCCCCGTTGTGGTTTATCATTTTTCTGGTGACCTTTATCGGAGGATGCGCCGGTTCTACATCCGGCGGCTTGAAAGTAGTGCGTTTCATGCTTCTTTTCCGGATGATACCCGTACAATTCAAGAAAATCATACATCAAAAAGCCATCATACAAGTGAAACTGAACAAGCAGAACGTGTCGGAAGAACGCATGTTTCGCACGCTGGCCTTTTTCATGATCTTTCTTTTCGTTTTCACCGCCGGAACGTTTTTGCTGCTGTTTTGCGGGCTTGATTTTACTTCGGCCGCCGGAGCATCCATCGGGTGCTTGGGTAATTCCGGCCCGGGCTTGGGAACGGTAGGCCCCGCAGGAAACTTTGCACACGTAACCGATTTCGGCAAATGGATATGCTCGTTTTTGATGCTTTTCGGACGCCTCGAATTGTATTCCATACTGATACTGTTCTCCCCCGCTTTTTGGAAACAGCAATGATCTGTGCCGTGTTTACCCGGAGTTATCGATATGATAATATGATTATTCACATTCACTTAAACATTAGCGCTTTGCGCGATCAAGTTTTGCGATCCGGATTTTTTGGCGTCTTTGCGCCTTTGCGAGATTTTTATCCGATATCCGAGAAAATTGCCTGCTAAATCGATGACCGAATTTTTGTATTCCGTCGTAAAGAATTATTTTTGTCATTTTAAGTATCGCGAAAATACAACACGCAAAGAGTAAAAAATATACATCAAATAATGAATTTGGATTTTAAAAAAGCGGGAGGGCTGATCCCTGCCGTGATACAGGACGCCGCAACCGAAAAAGTGTTGATGGTGGGCTTTATGAACGAAGAAGCGTACAATAAAACGGTCAACGACAAGTTGGTGACGTTTTACAGCCGCACACGCAACCGCTTGTGGACAAAGGGAGAAGAAAGCGGAAATTGTTTGGATGTGGTCGATATTCTGATCGATTGCGACAACGACACGTTACTGATCAAAGCGAATCCGCGCGGCCCCGTGTGTCACACCGGTGCCGATACCTGTTTCAACGAGGTGAACCAACGCGACGGAATGCAATTCTTGGAATATTTGCAGGATTTTATCACCACACGCCGTAAGGAAATGCCCAAAGGATCGTATACCACAAAACTTTTCGAAAGCGGAATCAACAAAATAGCGCAAAAAGTAGGTGAAGAAGCTGTGGAATTGGTGATTGAAGCGAAAGACCAAAATGACGAACTGTTCCTGAACGAAGCCGCCGACCTGATGTACCATCTCATCGTGTTGCTTGCCGCACGCGGTTACGGACTGAAAGACGTAGGCTGCGTGTTGAGCGGCCGACACGGCAAATAAAAGCAATTGTCGAAAAATCAAAAATCGTTAATGTATCGTGTCTTTTTCGGGAAAAATAGTTTGGATAACGGGAGCATCATCGGGCATCGGCGAGGCTTTGGCGTGTGAATGGTCGAAGCTCGGCGCGCGGCTGATATTGTCGGCGCGTCGCGAAAGCGAATTGGAGCGCGTAAAAACCGCTTGCGTTCGCAGCGATCTCTGTACCGTGGTGCCGCTCGATCTCTCAGACGAAAAGGCGATTGAATCGGCGGCCGATCGCGTGCTGCGGGAATTCGGCTCGGTCGACATTCTGGTGAACAACGGCGGCATCAGCCAACGATCGTTGGTTATCGAAACCGATGTTGAGGTCGACCGACGCATCATGGAAGTGGACTATTTCAGCGGCATGATTCTTACCAAAAAGCTGCTTCCCGCCATGGTTGCGAAAGGCAGCGGACATATCGTCGCCATCAGCAGTATTGTCGGTCTGTTCGGATTTCCGTTGCGTTCGGCGTATTCGGCAGCCAAACATGCCGTGCACGGATTTTACGAAACG
>JAVBRP010000100.1:0-7590 GCA_031547815.1 Bacteroidales bacterium
ATCCTCGAAAATCTGGAAGAACACAAAGGCGATGCCATCGGATGGAAACTTTCGGGCGCCGGCGGCGGCGGTTACTTTATTTTTGTGGCGGAACACCCTGAAAAAGCAAGAGGCATCAAAATCAGGATACGTCGGAAATAACCGGCGGATATTGGAAAGTATCATAAAACAATAAAACAACAAAACACCCATGGACATACAAACCATCAAAGATCAAGTAAAATCAATCCTTTCGCCCACGGAATTAACTTACGGCGAAATCATATACCACAATTGCGATTGTACCATACTTTCGCAATCTGCAGTTTCAATCGATTTTGCGGTCAATATCTCCGAAGAAAATAAATTCACGGAATATTCATTTGTGATCGATGACGGTCGTTTAATCCCGAGAGCGGCCGACAAACCCAAAGAATGGGACAGATATTCATTCGCTTGTTTGCTGCAATACGAGAACGAATTAAGCCTTCTCGACGCCAAAGAACCGACAGAGCACAAAAAATATTCGCGCCAAGGAATGATCAATCGGGTGTTGGAAGAGCGCCGACAGAAAGCAGCAAAAGCCGATTACCGCATTCAATGGGCCGATAATATCTACGGCGATCATATTCTGAGCAACGAAAACGGAGTGAAATACAAAATCTTTCTCCGCGATTTCGAAAACGAGACAGGATACAGCAACAGCCCCGATTCCAAACTAAATAAGTTGGGAACCACCAAACACATCATGTACGCTTTTCGGAAACTGAAAGAAGACAAGGCATTATACGACCGACTAAGCAAAACCTACCCGTTTGTCGAAATTTTCTGCGACCCGTTGAACGACTACAAAATCAGTTGGTATTACCCGCACAAACTACCGATTGAAGCGCAATTGTCGATATCGCGTTATTTCAAAAAATCGAACTTTATCGAAGACAATGAAATCGATACCTTTCTCGGATTTATGGAAGAAACGGCCGAAAGCGAACAAATTCTGATCCGCCCCGAAGTAAGAGAAAAAGTAGAACGAAGATATGAACAGCTGATGCTGGACGACCTGAGGAAAACGCAAACCTGTGACTTCTCGCAAATAAAAGCCGAACTTTTTCCGTATCAGCAAGATGGCGTCCGCTTTGCATTATTTCGCAAGGCGGCAATCATTGCCGATGAAATGGGGTTGGGAAAAACCATTCAAGCCATTGCCACGGCCGTACTGAAAAAGGATGTTTTCGGCTTCAAAAAAACATTGGTTGTATGCCCCGCAACATTAAAATCGCAATGGAAAAAAGAGATCGAAAAATTCACCGACGAAAAAGCGCTGGTAGTCGCGGGAACTCCCGACGAACGGTTTCTGCAATATGCCGATGATTCATACTATTTCTATATCGTTAATTACGAAACGGTTCTGCGCGACAGCCAAGCGATTAATAAAGCGGGAATAGATTTTTTGATTCTGGATGAAGCGCAAAAAATTAAAAACTTCGAAACAAAAACGTCCGGCGCCATCCGAAAATTACAACCGAAGCACACATTGGTGATCACGGGAACGCCCATCGAAAATCGTCTGATCGACATCTATTCGATTGTGAGCGTACTCGATCCCCATTTTTTCGGACCGTTATGGGAATTTTCGTACCAACACTGCCTTTTTGATACCGAGCGCCACGATAAAATTAACGGTTATTACGACCTGCAACCGCTCAACACGCGCATGTCGGATATACTGATACGTCGCGAAAAAAGAGACGTCATCGATCAACTTCCGCAGGTACAACAAATTGATATTCCGATAGGCATGACTTCGCTGCAAGCCGATTATCATGCCGAATATTCCGCAGGGATTGCAAAAATTATTTCAAAAAAATTCCTGACACCTTACGATTTGCAACGTTTGCAAATATTACTCACCTGCATGCGCATGGTGTGCGATTCTACTTTTTTGATCGACAATCAAACATACGATTCCCCCAAATTGGACGAATTGAAATATATTTTATTCGAAAAATTAGACCTGCACAACACAAATCGTAAAATCATCATTTTTTCGGAATGGGTAAAAGTGCATAAACTTATCGGGCAAATGTTGCGCGAAAATAAGGTCGGGTTTGTTGAATTGAACGGAAAAGTCCCGGTCAATATGCGAAGCGAACTTATCAAAAAATTTGAAAACACTCCCGAATGCAAGGTTTTTCTGTCAACCGAAGCAGGCGGAGCGGGCTTGAATCTGCAAATGGCCGATATTCTGTTTAACTTCGAACTTCCGTGGAATCCGGCCAAGAAAAATCAGCGGATCGGTCGAATCGACCGTCTCGGGCAAAAAAGCAATAAATTGACCATCTACAATTTTATTACGCGCGATTCCATCGAACAACAAATCGCTGCGGGGCTTTTGGTAAAACAGAATTTGTTCGACGGAGTGTTGGACAACAACAATACGACAAACATAGTCGACTTTTCGAACAAAGGACGTTCGCAGTTCATCCAACAACTCGAAAAACTTGTGATGCAGCCTTCCGAAGAACTCGATTTTGAAGATTCGGTACAACCGGATGAACAGCAGGAATGCGTTGACACAACGGACATTTCCTTATTGGAGCAAATCGAAGATCGTCACAACGAGGGTGTGGAAAGCGCCGATTCGAAATCGTCCGATCACGCCCAAGTGCAAGAATCGGTGTCGGACGATAACCGGTCGGCTTCCGCGCCTGCGGAAAATAAAGCCGCCGAATTGGAGCAAGTGATGAATAACGGTATGCAATTCCTCGCGGGTCTTTTTAAAATGTCTACCGGAAAAGATATGGGTGTTGAACATCAAAAAATAGAAGTCGACCGCGAAACGGGCGAAGTAGTGATGCGCTTTAAGTTGCCGATCTAAAAATCGGTTGTTTTCTTAAAACAAACATACGCCGGCTTTTTGCCGAAACAATGCATTTCGGCGATTCCGAAACAAATAATTTGTATATCTTTGCGCCGCAAACAAGCCGCTCGAATGCTTGAGCGGCGACATACAGGGCCTCATAGTTCAAGGGATAGAACGAAAGTTTCCTAAACTTTAAATTCCGGTTCGAGTCCGGGTGAGGCTACCAAACGATTAATCGACAACGTAATTTTACGATACTTTCGATAAAACATAATCATCGTCATTTTTCATAAAGTGACGATGTTTTTTTAGAAACCCGTAACATGATCACTCCATGATTCTTATCCGCCAAGAAGTGCCTTTGCTCACGTACAATACATTCGGCATTCCGGCCACGGCCGGGGTTTTTGCAGAATCCGACGATATTACCGAATTGAGCGATTTTATCCGTTCGCTTTCCGACCCTTCGCCGGCCTTTATTTTGGGAGGCGGCAGCAATGTTTTGTTTGTTTCCGAACGCTGCGATACCGTTATACGGCCTTCATTTAATGGGATCGAACCGGTCGACGAAACCGTCGACAATGTGTCGCTGCGCGTCGGAGCGGGCGAAATTTGGGACGATTTCGTGGCTTGGTGCGTGAAAAATAATTATTCGGGGGCGGAAAATCTTTCGCACATACCCGGAACCGTAGGCGCTTGCCCCATACAAAACATCGGCGCTTACGGCGTTGAGGCAAAAGATATTATCGAAAGCGTGGACACGATCGAAATCGCCACCGGGAGCCGGGTTATTTTCAACAATAAACAATGTCAATTCGATTATCGCGACAGCTTTTTCAAAAAAAATAAAGGAAAATATCTCATCACGGCGGTACAATTCAAACTGTCCAAACATTTCGTCCACGACATCAAATACACCGATCTCAAAATAGAATTGGCGCGCGTGCCGGCGATAACCATTGAAGCCGTCCGCAACGCGGTGATCGGCATACGCGGCAAAAAACTTCCCGATCCTGCGGAATTGGGCAACGCCGGCAGCTTTTTCAAAAATCCGACCATCGACACCGCAAAATCAACGGAAATAAGCCGGATAGATACGCATGTGCCTTTATATCCCGTTACGCACGGATATTGGAAGATATCCGCGGCTTGGTTGATACAGCAATGCGGATTGAAAGGCGCAAGAAGCGGCCGCGTGGGGACATATCCGAAACAACCGCTGGTGATTGTCAACTACGGCAATGCTACCGGAAAAGAAGTACTCGATTTTGCCGAAATGATCATGAATACCGTCGCCGAAAAATTCGGAATTCGGTTGGAGCCGGAAGTAAATATCATATAAGGTAACGGTGTTATTGGTATAACGATGTGAGTTAATATATTGTTTATCAATCAAATCAATAATTATCTGTCGATATTCTTTTCTAACGGAAAAATCAGATCGAACGCAAAAGGTAACCGGTTGACGAGTCGTTTTTCCGGTGAACGTTGTATCTTTGCGATTATGATACTTAAAACGATAACGATTCGAGGGGGTGAAACGGAACTCATAAAATCGATATATGATTAAAAAATCGTTCTTGATATGGCTCGCCATTATCCCGCTTGCTATTTTGAATGGCGGATTGCGCGAAAAGGTAATCGTTCCGCTGATCGGTGAAAAATATGGTTTGCCGTTAAGCGGGATTTTGCTTTGCCTGCTGATTTTTATTCTCTGCCTGATCTTTATTCCGCGAATCGGCAAAATACCGGTCAAAAACTATTGGTTGATTGGTTTGTTATGGTTATTGTTGTCCATTGCTTTCGAAACCGTTTTCGGATTACTTTCGGGAAATACGTTGTCGGAACTCATGGAAGCATACAACATTACCACCGGAAACCTTTGGTCGGCGGTGGTTTTGTTTACGGGAATAGCGCCGTGGCTGATGGCAAAAACAAGAAAGTTAATTTGATGTATCATAATAAAATAACAAAAAATGAATACCGATAAAATTATTCCGTGCCTCTGGTATAACGCCGATGGCGGCGCTATTTCAAAAGTTGTTGCATACTACAAAAATATTTTCGGCAACGAATTCAAAGAAGGGTCGATCATACCTCTCGGCGAAACACCGAGCGGATATTCCGAAATGTGTGAAGTGCAGATTTTCGGGCAAAAATATTCCCTGATGAGTACCGAAAAAGAGCATCATCCGCTGAATGACGCATTGTCGTTTGCGATTAATTGTAAAGATCAGCGCGAGATCGACAAATATTGGAATTATTTTACCCGCGAAGGCGAGGAGTCGCAATGCGGTTGGTGCATCGACAAATACGGACTTCGGTGGCAAGTGATTCCCGAGAATATGGAAGAACTGATGAACAAACCCGATGCTTTTGATGTCTTGATGCGACAGAAAAAGATTGTGATTGAAGAATATCTGAAATAAACGAGAACACCGGTGTGTATGAATCCGAAAGTTGACTAATATATCGGCAAAGCCTCGAAATATCTACCACCGGTTTCTTTTCCATATTACTTCTCAAAAGGTTTTATCGATTTATTTATTCCTAATATTCCGATCGGATTTTCTTAGGCAACTTTTTCACCACTTCTTCTACAGAATGGTGAATCCAATGTTTTACGGTTTCGTCGTCCATATCTTGGTTAAGAACAATGCTGTTCCAATATTTTTTATTGAAATGCCAAGCCGCTTCCACGCAAGTGTAGCGTTCACGCAAGTCTACGGCTTTTGCCGGGTCGCATTTTACAAACACTTTCAATTCCGGGACGTTCAACGGAATTACGGCAAACCATTTACCGAATACACGAAACATAAGGTATTCGTCTTCAAACGGCATATCTTCCGTTGCCGCTTTCAATGATAAACAGTATTCCCGCAACTCTTCGATATTCATGCTTTTTCCTTTTCGTACTTGCAAAGATAAGCTTTAAAACCGACTGAACATCAACCTCTGCCGGTTTTTAGGCGACGCCGCACTTCTCACTCCCACCGAAGAACGTTTTTTGCAATTGAAGAACGTATAAGTTTTGCATTATTTTTTGTTCCTCAATTTCAAATCGATGTTTATCGAATCGGCAACCTCCGTTAAAAAATCTTTGATTCGATCACTCCTATCTTTCAACGCAACATCATCCATCAACTTCTCTGCATACTTGCGCGCTTCCTGCAATTTATCGATCGGCAACAAAGCGCAACTCACGCAAAAAAAACTTTTCGAACGTCCGGCATCGTGATTTATCAATAAATCGCTCAGAACATCCATCCGTATTTTTTGATTCCCGATAAAATGCTCGATTCCATCATCTTTAATACTCCCAAGGTTTACAAACATTTTCTTATGAGTCACAAACGAATCGTGTCCGGCCTTTTCGGAATCGAATCGCTTGCACGGATAGTCCTTGCAGTCGGAACAGACTTCGAACTTGTTTCCGGTTACACAGCAAGTCAGCACTCCGCACGTCGGATGCTTGCCTATAAAGTTAAATCCTCCGCATCCCGGGCAAGCCGAATTTCCTTTCGTACAGAATCGCGGGCAAAGTCCGCAATCTATCCCGCAACACCCTATTGTCTCATATTTTTTCAATTTATCTGTCATTCTTTTACAGACTTCATTTTTCATCGAAAAACACACAAAATACCCTGCAATGTACCAATATTTTGTAATCGAGAAATATATTTCGAGAAATATTACGATTGCGTTTCTGACCCGACGGCTTCTTTTGCAAATTAATGCAAATCATTTGTGCCCCGAATCAATATTTTTATAACTTTGCACCCCGAATCGGAGAGGTGCCGGAGTGGTCGAACGGGGCAGTCTCGAAAACTGTTGTACTCTTTATGGGTACCGAGGGTTCGAATCCCTCCTTCTCCGCACATTGAAAGAGGAGTTTCAAGTTTTGGAACTCCTTTTTCTATTTTCAAGACAATGTACGTTCGAAAAGCGGATCAAGCGCAAAATATGCGCGGTGTAAAAATTCGCATTCGTTGATGCCCCGACGGGTGATGTATACTTCTTGCGGCATAAATCTACTTTCGACAAACTTGCCTGCCCGACTTGTCATTCAGGCGGGCAGCGAGGAAAAATACAAATGCATAAAACATGGCCGTGCGAAGTATCATTGTGCAATCGTTTCAACGCCCGGTTTAAAGATACTATCCGATCTTATGAATTTTTTTTTTGTATTTTGCGTAGGGTTTTTCCGATTTCGGTTGTCTTGGTTTATATGAACGAAAAAGAAATGTCCGAAAGAGAACAGCAGGATATCCGGATCATCCGATATTTAGACGGAGACATCGACGCCGGCGATGCAGCGGCTTTGCACCGTTGGATGGAAGCCGACGAGCGTAACATGCGGTATTTTACGGAAATAAAAAAGATTTGGGACAGCAGCAATGCGTTAGGCAACAGCCCCGAAGAATTGGAGATGGCATTGAACCGGTTCCGTCAAAACTTCAAGCCGTCGCCGTCAATTGCCGCTCGACGGCGGAAAGAGCAATGCCGTTTTTAAGTAAGCGCAAGCATACCACGTGTTTGGCGGCATTTGCAATGCCGTCATGCAACATTATCGAACCTTTAGCTCGCAGCAGACAATTTAAAATTGACTTCGCCGAGCTAAAAGGTTCGATGAAATATGGAAATTTATTTTATGTTCATTAAACGATATCGGCTTTGCATATCTCTATATAATAAAGTTAGTAAACAAAGATATAAACCAAAACACCATGAGTAACAGAAGAGATTTT